>NZ_JAKUDW010000031.1:0-60935 GCF_022662595.1 Bacillus cereus group sp. BfR-BA-01524
CCCGTAGGTCCAGTCGGTCCAGTCGGAAGAGTAAACGGTGGTATCGGTGGTAATGTTGGTCCTACAAGATTAGGGTCAAATGCACTAGCTGATAAAGATTCATCGGGATTTAATCCATCTGAATAATTATTATTTGACATAAATTCACCTCCATAAAGCGTTCATTATATAGTAGATGCAAAACCGAAAGAAAATGACACGGACATTTGAATTATTGAAAAGAAATCTTAAACTACTTGAACAATTTAAAAAAATGGAAAGTTTAGTATATGTATAACATATGATTGATTTGGAAGAGGGTGATTATGTTGAACAAGCAAGGAATTACAATTAGTTTATGTATGATTGTTCGAGATGAGGAGGAGACAATAGCCCGTTGTTTAGACACAGTCGAGAAAATTGTAGATGAAATTATAGTAGTGGATACAGGTTCCGTCGATCGAACGAAAGAAATCGTAGAGAAATACACTTCTAACATATATGATTTCCAGTGGATTGATGATTTTGCGGCAGCAAGAAATTTTTCTTTTTCAAAAGCGACGCAAGAGTATATATTGTGGCTAGATGCAGATGACGTATTATTAGAAGATGCTCAAGAAGCATTGAAACTCTTAAAAATAGAATTAGATCCTAAAATTGATGCTGTTTCGATGCCTTATCATCTTACGATGGATTCTAACGGGAAACCTTTATATTGTACAAAAAGAAATCGACTTGTAAAGCGTGAAAAACAATTTCAATGGTTTGGAAAGGTTCACGAGTATTTAGCTATTGCGGGTGAGACTTTTAGTAGTAAAGTTGCTATTACGCATAAAAAAGAAAAGAAAGTAACAAATCGTAATTTGAAAATTTTTCAAAATACTGTAGCTGCAGGGGAAGAATTGAGTGCGAGGGATTTATTTTATTACGCAAATGAATCTACGGATAACCAAAAATATGATGATGCAGTTCTTCTTTATGAAACGTTTCTTAATCAAGACGAAGGATGGTATGAAGAGAAAATTTATGCATGTGGTAAGTTAGGAGATTGCTATGCGAAGCTCGGAATGTGGGAGAAGGCAATCGAATCTTGTGTGAAGTCGTTTCGGTATGACGTCCCTAGAGGAGAGAATTGTACAAGAATAGGATATATGTATATGGAACAAGAAAAATATAATGAAGCGATATTTTGGTTTAAACTTGCAACGGAAGTACCAATGGCAACAGAGAGTCCTTTCCATAGTCCTGCTAGCTACACATGGCTACCTTATTTACAAATGTGCATTTGTTATAGCAGGTTAGGGGAGCAGGATAAAGCGTATTATTACAATGAATTAGCAGCTTCTTATGTTCCGAATAATGCTGCAATTGAATATAACCGTAAATATTTTCGTGGAGTTTTTGATAAACCATATAAAGCGTAATAGGTTTCGTTTTTTGTAGAAATGATTTATCGTTATTCTAACTCTAATAGATTGGTTATATATTAGAGTATCAGTAACGTAACCAATATAGATAAAAATTTTATACTGCTATTTGCGGGTTAATAATCAGTGGGGGATGAACAAAATCTGCACTTTATAAAATTCATATGAGATTTATATTTCAAATTCAAATTGCATAAGGAGTGTGTGAAATGAATCGCGAAAAAAGCTCTTTATATGAAGAAAAATCCGAGCATTATTATAATGCAGCGAACCCAAATTTATTGAAGCATATAAAAAAGGAATGGAAAGAAGTTCTTGATATTGGTTGCTCGAGTGGTGCATTGGGAGCAGTTATTAAAGAAAACGGCACACGTGTATCAGGAATTGAGGCATTCCCAGAGGCGGCAGAAAAAGCGAAGGAAAGACTTGATCATGTTATTTTAGGTGATATAGAAAAAATAGATCTTCCTTATGAAGAGGAGCAATTTGATTGCGTCATATTTGGAGATGTATTAGAGCATTTATTTAATCCGTGGGCTGTGATTGAAAAGGTTAAGCCATATATAAAGCAAAATGGTGTGATTTTAGCTAGTATACCGAATATTGCTCATATTTCAGTATTAGCGCCTTTACTTGCTGGAAATTGGACGTATACAGAATATGGTTTATTAGATAAAACACATATTCGTTTTTTTACATTTAATGAAATGCTAAGAATGTTTTTAAAAGCAGGATATGTTATTAGTAAAGTAGATCGTGTATATGTTGATCACAAAATGTATGAGCCGCTTATTGAGGAGTTATATGGAATTTGTAAAAAATATCGTCTTGGAAGTGGCTTCATGGCTGAGACAGTTGTATTTCAGTATATTATTGAAGCTGAAAAATCACAATTATGAGTGGTGCAGACAAAACCATATTATTTGTTACATGTATAAATGATCGGAAATTGTATGCAAACTGCGTGCGACATATATTGCAATTGTTAGTACCTCCAGGGTATATTGTTCAATTTATGCCGATTCGAAATGCGAAAAGTATGACGAGTGGATACAATCAAGCCATTTCGCATCCAGCGAAGTATAAAGTGTATATACATCAAGATGTTTTTATTATAAATAGAGCCTTTTTATACGGATTACTTCAATTATTTGAGGAACATGAACATCTTGGTATGATTGGGATGGTTGGAGCGCAATATGTTCCTCCAACTGGTGTATGGAATGAAGGGCGTGGAATTGTAGGAAAGGTCATTGGCTATATGAATGATTTGTTTTATATGGCAAGTTTAGAACAACCGTATCACGAATCAAAAACATTTATTCCTGTAGAATGTATTGACGGTTTATTAATGGCGACACAATATGATGTTCCGTGGCGAGAAGACTTACTTGACGGATTTGACTTTTATGATGTATCTCAATCATTTGAATTTAAAAAAGCAGGATATACAGTCGGTGTACCTGTACAGCGCGATGCTTGGTGTATCCATTATCATTTTGATGTGAATATGACGAACTATGAAAAGTATCGGAAAATATTTGTGGAACACTATATGTCAGATGTAAATAAGGAAGAATAAAAGGGGGGACAAAAATGAAAAATCATACAATATTAGTCGTTGTTTGTGTAAATAATGAAGAGCTTTTCAAACAATGTGAGAGCCAAATAAGAAACATTTTTGTTCCCCCTGGTTATGTCGTGCAAATTTTTCCGATACGAGATGCGCAAAGTATGGCAAGTGCATACAACGGAGCCCTTTCATATCCAGCGAAATACAAAGTGTATATACATCAAGATACATATCTTATTAATCGAGACATGTTTTCTACACTTATATCTCTTTTTAAAGAAAATGAAAAGCTTGGTTTAATAGGAGTCGCTGGGGCTCAGTTTTTACCGAATAACGGGATATGGTGGGAAGGAAAAAATTTAGTAGGGAAAGTGATTGAGTATAGAAGACAGAATTATCAATTATTAAATTTAGATCAGGTTTTTTATGGTAATCAACCATTTTTGTCAGTTCAGGCAATTGATGGTTTATTCATGGCAACGCAGTATGATATTCCGTGGCGAGAAGATTTGTTTCAAGGGTTTCACTTTTATGATGTGTCACAGTCTTTAGAGTTTCAAAGGGCTGGTTATTTAATCGGTATCCCAAATCAAGCAAATTTATGGTGTATTCATTACAACGGGGATGAGTTTGATGCGGATACATATGAGAAGTACCGGAAAGTGTTTGTAGAACATTACAAAGATATATTATCTCCATCATAAAGGAGAGATGCAAAGTGAAAGGAATTATTTTAGCAGGTGGAACTGGATCGAGATTATATCCAATAACGAAAGTAACGAATAAACATTTACTTCCTGTTGGTCGGTATCCGATGATTTATCATGCGGTATATAAGCTAAAACAATGCGATATTACAGATATTATGATTATTACAGGTAAAGAGCATATGGGGGATGTTGTTAGCTTTTTAGGGAGTGGTCATGAATTTGGCGTGTCCTTTACGTATCGTGTGCAAGATAAAGCAGGCGGTATCGCACAGGCGTTAGGGCTTTGTGAAGATTTCGTCGGGAATGATCGTATGGTAGTTATATTAGGGGATAATATTTTTTCAGATGATATTCTTCCGTATGTTGAAGAGTTTGCAAATCAAAAAGAAGGTGCGAAAGTGCTATTGCAATCTGTAGAAGATCCCGAAAGATTTGGCGTAGCACATATTCAAAACCGAAAAATAGTTGAAATTGAAGAAAAGCCGAAAGAGCCGAAAAGTTCTTATGCGGTTACGGGAATTTATTTGTATGATTCGAAAGTATTTTCTTATATTAAAGAATTAAAACCTTCTGCACGGGGAGAACTTGAAATTACAGATATAAATAATTGGTATTTAAAACGAGGGGTACTTACTTATAATGAAATGAGCGGCTGGTGGACTGATGCGGGAACTCATGCTTCTCTTCAAAAGGCAAATACGTTAGCACGGGATATTAATTTTGGGAAACAGTTTAACGGAGAATAGGTGAGAATATGAAAGTTGTAGAAACAAATTTTACCGATGCAAAATTGTTAGAACCGAGGTTGTTTGGAGACGAGCGTGGCTTTTTTTCAGAGAGCTATAATAAGCAGGTGCTAGAAACATTAGGGATTACGTATTCATTTGTACAGGATAACGTATCTTATTCGGCTAAGGCAGGAACGATTCGGGGACTACACTTTCAAAAAAAACCGAAGGCACAAACGAAACTCATTCAAGTTATGCACGGGGCAATTTATGATGTTATCGTTGATTTGCGAAAAGAATCACCAACATTTAAACAATGGAAAGGGTATATTTTAAGTGCAGATAACCATCGACAATTGCTAGTGCCAAAAGGGTTTGCGCATGGATTTTGCACGCTTGTCCCGCATACTATCGTTATGTATAAAGTAGATGAATATTATAGCGCAGAGCATGACTCAGGATTACTTTGGGAAGATAAAGATTTAGCAATTCCTTGGCCAGTAACCGATCCTATATTGTCTGGTAAGGACCAGATATTACCATTACTAGAGGAATATGAAGATAGTTTTTAAGTAGGAGCGTTGTTTATGAATATATTAGTAACAGGTGGGGCTGGATTTATTGGAAGTAATTTCGTTCATTACATGCTACAAAGTTATGAAACATATAAAATTATTAATTACGATGCATTAACATATAGCGGGAATTTAAATAACGTAAAGTCTCTTCAGGATCACCCGAATTACTCTTTTGTAAAAGGAGAAATTCAAAATGGAGAGCTATTAGAACACGTTATAAAAGAGCGAGACGTACAAGTGATTGTAAATTTTGCAGCTGAATCACATGTGGACCGTAGTATTGAAAATCCGATTCCTTTTTATGATACAAATGTAATTGGGACGGTCACTTTATTAGAACTAGTTAAAAAATATTCGCATATAAAACTTGTGCAAGTATCAACGGATGAAGTGTATGGCTCTTTAGGGAAAACAGGGAAGTTCACAGAGATAACGCCGTTAGCTCCAAATAGTCCATATTCTTCAAGTAAGGCGAGCGCGGACATGATAGCTTTATCTTACTATAAAACATATCAATTACCGGTTATAGTAACGCGTTGTTCTAACAATTATGGGCCGTACCAGTATCCAGAAAAATTAATTCCGTTAATGGTTACGAATGCATTGGAAGGAAAAAAACTACCGTTATATGGTGATGGTTTAAATGTAAGAGATTGGTTACATGTAACGGATCATTGCAGTGCGATTGACGTTGTTCTGCATAAGGGACGTGTAGGAGAAGTATATAATATAGGTGGAAATAATGAAAAAACAAATGTAGAAGTTGTGGAACAAATTATTACTCTTTTAGGAAAAACAAAAAAAGACATTGAATATGTTACAGATCGTTTAGGGCACGATCGTCGTTATGCGATTGATGCAGAGAAAATGAAGAATGAATTTGATTGGGAACCGAAATATACGTTTGAACAAGGATTACAAGAGACGGTGAAATGGTATGAAAAGAATAAGGAATGGTGGAAACCACTAAAAGACCAGTAAGGGGCATGTTAAATGAAAGAGAGGGTTATCATAACAGGAGCAAACGGTCAATTAGGAAAGCAACTATTTGAAGAGTTAGATTCTGAAGAATATGATATATATCCATTTGATAAAAAGTTATTAGATGTGACAAATATATCCCGAATACAACAAGTGGTACAAGAAATAAAACCACATATAATTATTCATTGTGCTGCTTATACGAAAGTAGATCATGCGGAGAAAGAACAGGATCTTGCATATAGAATAAATGCAATCGGAGCTCGAAATGTAGCGGTTGCTTCACAATTAGTAGGAGCGAAGCTAGTTTATATTAGTACTGATTATGTATTTCAAGGTGCCAGACCAGATGGATACGACGAATTTCATAGTCCAGCGCCGATAAATATATATGGAGCCTCTAAGTATGCGGGGGAGCAGTTCGTCAAAGAGTTACATAATAAATATTTTATCGTTCGCACATCGTGGCTATATGGTAAATATGGAAATAATTTCGTGAAAACGATGATGAGATTAGGAAAAGAAAGAGATGAAATATCTGTTGTAGCGGATCAAGTTGGCTCGCCTACGTATGTGGCGGATTTAAATATGGTTATTAATAAGCTCATTCATACTTCTTTATACGGTACATACCACGTATCAAACAGAGGCTCATGCTCTTGGTTTGAATTTGCACAAAAGATATTTTCGTATACAAATATGAAAGTGAATGTATTACCTGTTTCAACGGAAGAATTCGGGGCTGCAGCTGCGAGGCCAAAATATTCTATCTTTCAACATAACATGCTACGATTAAATGGTTTTTTACAAATGCCGTCTTGGGAAGAAGGATTAGAGCGGTTTTTTATAGAAACCAAAAGTCATTAACAAATTTCTGTTAATGACTTTTTTGTTTGCCTTTAAGCGGTTTTATGGTACTATAATTATAGTATCAGGTACTAATAACAAGTATAAGTATTTCTGGGAGGATATATCATGGAACTATTACAAGGGAAAACATTTGTTGTTATGGGCGTTGCGAACCAAAGAAGTATTGCATGGGGAATTGCTCGCTCTTTGCATAATGCAGGTGCAAAATTAATATTCACATATGCAGGAGAACGTTTAGAAAGAAATGTTCGTGAATTAGCGGACACATTAGAAGGACAAGAATCACTTGTATTACCTTGTGATGTAACGAATGATGAGGAACTTACAGCTTGCTTTGAAACAATTAAACAAGAAGTAGGTACTATTCACGGTGTAGCACATTGTATTGCTTTTGCAAATCGCGATGACTTAAAAGGTGAATTTGTAGATACTTCTCGCGATGGATTTTTACTTGCACAAAATATTAGTGCATTCTCTTTAACAGCTGTAGCAAGAGAAGCGAAGAAAGTAATGACAGAAGGCGGAAATATTTTAACATTAACATACCTTGGCGGCGAGCGCGTTGTGAAAAATTATAACGTTATGGGTGTTGCGAAAGCTTCATTAGAAGCGAGCGTGAAATATTTAGCGAACGATTTAGGTCAACATGGTATTCGCGTCAACGCTATTTCTGCAGGACCAATTCGTACGTTATCTGCAAAAGGTGTAGGCGATTTCAACTCAATCTTAAGAGAAATTGAAGAGCGCGCACCACTTCGTCGTACAACAACTCCAGAAGAAGTTGGCGATACAGCAGTATTCCTATTCAGTGATTTAGCACGTGGAGTAACAGGAGAAAACATTCACGTTGATTCAGGGTATCATATCCTAGGATAAATATAATATTAATTTTTAAAGGACAATCTCTAAATGCTGAGATTGTCCTTTTTATTTGTTCTGAGAAAGAACGATTTTTAACGAAAGTTCTTACCACGTGATGAATATAACTATAATAGTACACGATTTATTCAGCTACGTATGGAAGTGGGAGGGACGAGTGTGAAGAATAAAAATAAAAGTTCAACAGTTGGAAAACCGTTGTTATATATTGCGCAAGTAAGTTTAGAACTTGCTGCACCGAAAATAAAAAGGATTATCCTGACAAACTTTGAAAATGAAGATCAAAAAGAGCAAAGTAATAGACAAGAAAATATTGTAAGCAGTGCTGTGGAAGAGGTATTAGAGCAAGAACAACAAGAAGAGCAGCAAGTGGAAGAAAAAATAGAAGAAGAGGAAAAAGAAGAACATGCAGAACAAGAAGAGCAAGAACCAGAACCAGTAAGAACTGTCCCGTATAATAAATCATTTAAGGATATGAATAATGATGAAAAAATTCATTTTTTACTAAACCGCCCTCATTACATTCCGAAAGTAAGGTGCAGAATAAAAACAGCTACAGTTTCTTATATTGGATCGATCATATCGTATCGTAATGGCATTGTATCTATTATGCCGCAAAATAGTATGAGAGATATTAGGTTGTCTATAGATGATATCCAATCGATTAGTATGGCCGGCTTTTAAATATGTAAAGGTGGTAGAAAGCTTCTACCACCCCAATAGTTTTTTAGTTTACTTTACGATAGAAACGTCGCGTAAGCATTGAATCGCACAGAAACAGCTTAAATCAACAGTAAGGCAAGTAGTTGTCGATATTAATCTTGCATTTGGTACAGCTAAAAACGTACAAATTGGATCGTCACCAGGTGGTACCGGAGTACCGTCACCTAATACTACAGTTAATACACGTAGCACAGCACAGCTATCATCATCTACGCTTTCCACACGGAAAATTGGAGATCGGCAGCTAGTAAGGCTTGCTGATGGTGCAAATGCTTCAAAAGGTTCTCCAGTTTTTGTGTATAAAATAAAAGGGCGTGTATTTGCTACTGATGCAGTATTATGTGCACCTAAGAATGGGATTTCACAACCAGATCCACATGTTGTTGTAGAACAATCTTGTAATTCATTGATGAATTTTACAACGTCAACTACACAATGAGAAGAGCCATGGTGTTTATTTTCGTTACAACTCATTAATGTCACTCCTTATCTTCTTGTTTGTATTTACATTAATAAGATATTGGAGTCGAGGAGATTTGGTCACAATCTCAAGACCTTTTTTTTTAAATAGGCGAAAGAGGATAAGGGAAGGTGGAATTATGCTGTTTACAAGCTGGCTTTTATTTTTTATTTTTGCGTTAGCTGCTTTTAGGCTCACTCGTTTAATTGTATATGATAAAATAACAGCCTTTTTGCGAAGACCATTTATTGATGAATTAGAGATTACGGAGCCGGATGGAAGTGTATCAACGTTTACAAAAGTGAAAGGTAATGGATTAAGAAAGTGGATTGGCGAATTATTAAGCTGTTATTGGTGTACAGGTGTATGGGTTAGTGCTTTTTTATTAGTTTTATATAATTGGATTCCTATCGTTGCGGAGCCGTTACTTGCATTATTAGCCATTGCAGGAGCAGCAGCAATCATTGAAACAATTACAGGATATTTTATGGGAGAATAATATATTTTCATAATACGAGAAAAAGCGGAGTTTAAAAGAATGAGGGAACGGAAGTAAAGAGTTGTTCATATAGTAAATAGACAGAATTGACAGTAGAGGAGATGTTTGCTGTGAGCAATAATCCAAGGCAGAATTCATATGACCTGCAGCAGTGGTATCATATACAGCAACAACACCAAGCACAACAACAGGCATATCAAGAACAATTACAACAACAAGGATTTGTGAAGAAAAAGGGATGCAATTGTGGGAAAAAGAAGAACACAATAAAACAATATGAAGAATGAAACACTCATGCTACTGTGAGTGTTTTTTATTATATATAAAAAGCGGTATTTCTGTATTAGAAATACCGCTTTTTACTAGCTAATTTGTGCAACTGTTAATGCTGCAGCACGAATGTCTACAGTTCCAATCAACTCAACTGGTACAATTTGAATTAAGTCACCAGGATTTAAGTTAATAAGAATAACCCCACTGGATACGTCTACTTCACCAGTACCAATAACGTTAGAACGAACGGCTGTACCTGATCCAGGAATAATGTTAGCTGGTGTACCTAATGATAAGAAGAAACGACCAGCTTCTGGTGCAGTAGGTACGTTATCAAGACTAATTGTTAATGTATAACTGATTTGATAAATACCAGCTCGTAGAATTCGAATGCCATCTCCGACACTTACTGTATCGTTGATTACAGGAACAGTAATATTTGGATTTGGACTTACGCTAGGTAATAATAGTGGTGTAAATAGTGAAGCGAACTGAGGTGCAGAAGCATTGAAAGCAAAACCAAAGGCAGGTAGTGTACTAGCTGGCTTCGCCTCACAATCAATTTTAGTAAATTCGCAATCAGAAGAGAACATGTTTTTCACTCCTTTATCTGTTTCTACTTTCAGTTAATGAAAAGGACAGGTTCTATGTTCTAGACAAGTTCCCAATTTTAAGAAATTTACATAATAATACTCTTTAAGCATGGATTGGGTGGCAGATAATTCTGCCACCCAATCCATGCTTAAATCAGTATTTAGTTTTATATAGAAACATCGCGTAAGCATTGAATCGCGCAGAAACAACTTAAATCAACAGTCAGACAAGTGGAGGTTGATATTAGTCTTGCATTTGGTACAGCTAAAAACGTACAGATTGGGTCGTCACCAGGTGGTACAGCGGTACCATCACCTAAAACTACAGTTAATACACGCAATACAGCACAGTCATCATCATCTATACTTTCTACGCGGAAAATTGGAGATCGGCAGCTAGTAAGGCTTGAAGATGGTGCGAATGCTTCAAAAGGTTCTCCAGTTTTTGTGTATAAAATAAAAGGACGTGTATTAGCTACTGATGCATTGTTATGTGCACCTAAAAATGGAACTTCGCAACCAGATCCACATGTTGTCGTTGCACATTCTTGCAGTTCATGTATAAAACGAACGACATTCGATACACAGTTGAAATCACACTCATGTTGATGATCTTCATTACAATTGCAGCTCATTATGTTCACTCCTTCTCGTGAGTTCTGACATACACTATTACAATATGAGTGGGATATGGCTGATATTACGTTAATTCTTATGATAAAAACAAGGAATTTATATAGGAGGGATGTACATAACGCATTATAAAAAAAAGACATCCTTATTTAGTGGATGTCTTTTCAGGTAAGTCTTTTCGCACAGTATATAAAAAACGAGATATATCTAATTTCTTTCCTCTGAAAAATTGCGGAGAAGAAATGTACAGTTCTTCTTTCGCACGTGTAATGGCGACATAAAGTAATCGGCGTTCTTCTTCTAATGCTTCAGAAGTTTCCGTAACACGATCATTTGCATCTTTTAAAGAAGAAGTATGCGGCAGGATCCCATCACTCGCTCCAAGTAAAAAGACACATGGAAATTCAAGGCCTTTTGCGTTATGAATTGACATAAGTGAAACGGCATCTTTTTGCGGCATTGTTTTTAATGCTTCCATTTCTTTTTGACCTTGAATCGCTTCGTCAATAAATTGTAAATAAGCTGGAATATCGGTGAAACGAGTTGCAGACTCCATTAATTCTTCCAACATTTCTTCTTGTATGTCTTTATGCATCGTAAAGGAAGAACGATCGTTACTTTGTAAGTACTCTAAATATTTTCCTTTACCATGAATGATTTCTTTTAATGCTTTTTTCGGTTCTAATTCTTTAATAAATTTAATAAAATCAATACGTTCATTTACCTTTTTCACTTGAAAAGGTTTTAAGCTCGGATTTAATAGTAAGAAATGAAGAAGAGAAGGAAAACGGCCTTCACCATATTTCCATTGTTCACGTTCAATAAATGAAATACAATCATCACGTCCGATATACATCGTCGGTAATATGTTTGAAAGTGATTCTAGTCGAAACGGCTCAATCACGAGTCGTAAATGATCTAATACAGGCTTAATTAAAGAATGTTCATAAAATGATTGGCTTGCCCCGTGTTTAATAAACGGGATTTTATGAATGGTAAGTTGATCAAGTAACGAACGACTTACAGAATGTGTGCGATACAGTAAACAAAAATCTTTATAGTTTCGTTCACCGCTATCTACTTTTTCTTGAATGAGCTGTAAAATTTGATTTGCTTCATCAAGAGTTGTAGCAGGTCTTGCATAAAAAGGTTGTACACCTTCCTCACGAACGGAGTATAGCTCTTTATCAAAACGTTCTTGATTTAATTTTATAACTTCATTTCCAAGCCCGACGATAAAGGGATTGGATCGATAATTCGTATTTAGTGCAATGATTGTTGTGTTATCAAATTCTTTTGGAAAAGATAAAATAATTTGGTGACTTGCCCCTCGCCAGCCATAGATAGCTTGATCATCATCACCTGCGATGAACAAATTATTTCTTGGCGTGGCTAACAATTTTACAATTTCATATTGTGCATACGATGTATCTTGAAACTCATCTACTTCAATGTAGTGAAAACGTTGTTGTAATTGAGTTAGTAAAGGAGCATTATTTTCTAACATATAATATGTTTCCAATAAGATGTCATCGAAATCAATATAATTGTATCGTTGTTTTACTTCTTCAAAACGTTCATATACTTCTTTAAATTCTTGTTCCACTGGTGTTTTCGCTTTTACATCTTTCGGACGATTTAATTTGTTTTTCTCAAGTGAAATCATTGCGAGCATCGTTTCCGCATCGTAATCGTCTTTTAAACGCAATTCTTTTAAGATTTTCTTTATCATAATTTGTTTATGTTTTTCATTTGCTAAAATTTGCTGATTATACCCTTGACTACGAAGCAATTTTAAGAAAACAGAGTGGAATGTACCAGCAACAACGTAGCTACTTGCTGCATGATTCATACCTGGTAACTTCGCGACACGACTTCGGATTTCTTCAGCTGCTTTTTGTGTAAATGTAAGTAATAAAATATTTCGTGGATGAACTTGTTTTACATTTACTAAATAACCAACGCGAGTTGTTAAAACAGATGTTTTCCCGCTTCCAGCACCAGCTAGTGTGAGAACAGGACCTTCGGTTGTGCGCACGGCTTCTAGTTGTTTTTCGTTTAAAAAAACATTTTGTTGTTCGAGAGCGCGGAAATAAGCCGCATCTACATCTTCTTCCATAATTAAATGGGTAGATGTTTTCGGAATATGATATGTCGCACGCGGAATATCAGCGTGTGTTAACGATTTTTGTGAAAATTTTTCTTGTGTCATATGTTCACCTTCAAAACTATAGCATCAACATTTAACTTTAGCGGAAGAAAAAGAAAATAGCAATGTAAAAAACAGGAGGGGTCACCTCCTGCTTTCAAATTACAATTCTTTTATCATTATGACGTGCGGGATATTTGCTTCCATAAATACATCAGAACTCGTTACATATCCAAGTTTTTTATAGAAATCTTCAGCATGTGTTTGAGCATGAAGTTTCAATTTTGGTAGCGAATTTTCTTTTGCATACGCTTCAAGCGCATCCATAACAATTTTTCCGATGCCTTTTTTTCGATGGGAACCTAGCACGCAAATGCGTTCCATTTTTCCGATA
The DNA here is from genome assembly GCF_022662595.1 of Bacillus cereus group sp. BfR-BA-01524. Classification (NCBI taxonomy): domain Bacteria; kingdom Bacillati; phylum Bacillota; class Bacilli; order Caryophanales; family Bacillaceae; genus Bacillus; species Bacillus cereus group sp. BfR-BA-01524. The sequence continues at coordinate 13,450 of NZ_JAKUDW010000031.1, forward strand.
CCATCAAGGGTGCGAAAACGTCCAGCACCAACTGGAACATCATTGTCATATATAACAACGTGTGTTGAAGTTTCTTCAAACTCATCGTACTCTTCTTCAGCAGAGACACGTTGTTCATTTACAAACACTTGTTTACGTACAGAGAATGCATCTCTTAGTTGTTCGTCCGTTTGTACAATCTGTGCGTGCAAATTAGTTGTTCTCCTTTCCAAGGTGGAATGTTTCGTGTACAGTCCATGTTCCATTTTCTAATTGATATAGAAGATGGAAACGATCAATTGGTTGTTCATAATAGAAATCTTTCATACGTAATCGACCTAATACATCAGCATGCTCTGCATCTGATAAGCCTTGTCCGATTGTTAAGTGAGGTACGAAAGCATATTCGCGTTCTTGCGTGAATAACCCGCCATGCATTTCTTCATTTAAGAAAGTAAGTTCAGGTGTTTTTTCTACTTTAAAATAAAGGACGTTATTAACAGGTGCGAATGAACCAACTTTCCCAACATGAAGGGTGAACGGATTCGTTTTACCTGCGATTGTATGTAGCTCGTTTACAATCGATTCTAATTGTTCATCTTGCGTCTCAAAGGGTGTTTTCAATGTAATATGTGGCGGAACTAATGCGTAGTGCGGGTCATAACGCTTACGCAATCCGTTCGCTTTATCTTGAATCATTTTAGATGGAAAAATTACAATGCCTAATTTCATGTTCCAATTCCTCCCTTTGTAAGTCTAGTTAGATTTTGAGATAAATAAATCTCTTTATCTATTATATCAAATTATTCTGAATACTGCTCTCTATTATTTCATTGATAGAATATGAGAGAAGGCTTTCGGTAAATCAGTTTGCCAATATTTCCAAGTATGATTACCTTCAAACTCCTCGTAATGCGTGATGAAATTTCTATTTATAAGAAGCGTATTTAACTCACGGTTCGGTTCTACGAAATCAGATACTTGTCCATCAGTACGTTTTACAGCCGTTTCTTCTGTGCCAATGACGTGATACAGTTCTAATGCTTGTGGATCTTTGAAGTCTTTTGCTAAGTTCATCAATGTCTCATCCACAAATGGTGATTGCATAACGACTTTACCGAATGTATGCGGATACATAAGTGCAGTCATAAAGGAAACTGTTCCGCCAAGAGAATCACCAATTAAAACACGACCTTTTCCCATTTGATACGTTGGATAATTTTCATCAATATACGGTGCAAGTTCATGAGCAAGGAAACGAATATATGCAGCATTTTTTACTTCATTTGGGAAATATTTTTCTTTACGATCATGTACATTTTTATATGGAATACCGACAATAATTGTACGGTCAATTTCTTCAGTTTCACGAAGGCGCTCAATTACACGGTGCGCTTTACCGAGCTGAAAATAATCTCTACCATCTTGTGCAATTACAACTGTATGTTTGTGCAGTGGTGTGTAATTTACTGGTAAATAAACGAGAAGAGTAACGTCTTCTTGAAGCGATGCGCTATAAAATGAAATTTCTTCAATTCTCCCTATTGTTTGACTCATGTAGATCCCCCTAAATAAAAATTTACTGTAACGATTGTAAGAGCGACGCTTGTAGTGAAAAAGGAAATAATTATTCACTAATTGGTGCCTTAATTTCTATTTTACCATAATGGTACGAAGAATCTAAAAAATTAGTATTTAAGTTATGAAAGAAAACGGATATAATGAAGTGGGATTTTTGACAGGTGAGAGGGGAGACAGGGTTTGAAACAAGAAAAATCAATCGCACTACCATTAGCTATTTCTATAATTGCCATTTCCTTTGCAGCAGTTTTTGTAAAGATGTCCTCAGCACCATCTTCAATATTAAGTATGTACCGCTTATGGATTATCGTACTTATTATGCTGCCTATCGTATGGAAAAAAAGAGAGGAATTTAATAGGATCCAAATGAAAGATTGGGGCTTTTTAATTGGATCTGGTTTCTTTTTAGCACTTCATTTTCTTTTATGGTTTGAATCTTTAAAGCATACAACAGTTGCTAGTTCAACAATTATTTTGGCACTTCAACCGATCGTATCTTTAGTTGGAGGTTTTTTTCTGTTTAAAGAAAGAACAACATATTCAGCCATTGCAACGATGGGAATCGCTATTCTAGGCGTAATGTGCATTGGTTGGGGAGATTTAGGTTTAAGTAAGCAAGCAATTTATGGAGACATATTATCCTTTCTAAGTGTAATAGCAGTTGTCGGTTATTTATTTATCGGGCAAACGACAGTAAAGAAAGTATCACACTGGATTTATAGCTTTACAGTCTTTGCATTCGCAGGTCTTTTTATGGGGATTTATAATGTCATATTGCAAGTACCCTTTACAGGTTATACGAAGTGGGATTGGACCGTTTTTCTTTTACTTGCGGTTGTGCCGACAGTGTCACATGTAATTAATAACTGGCTATTAAATTATGTAAATGCAACGACAATTTCAATGAGTATTTTAGGAGAACCTGTTGGAGCATCTATACTTGCGTTCTTCTTACTTGGAGAAAAATTAAACGCAATGCAAATTATCGGTAGCATGCTCGTATTGTTTGGTGTATCTGTTTTCTTATTACAGCAACAAAAGCGAACATCAAAAAATGTCGTAAACGAGCCGGTGTATACACAGGAATTATAGTGTTAGGGGAGAAAAGGGAAGTTGTGATACTTCTCTTTTTGTTTTATAGAAATACGGGCGTAGAAGGGGGAGGGAAATGGCAGAGATATTAAAGAAGTATATGAAGAATCTTACAACATTAAGTGAAGAAGAGCAGCAAATGATCCTCAGTGAATTACAAATTGAAGAATATAAAAAAGGAACAGTGCTCCTAAGACAAGGAAATGTTCCGTTAAAATGTTATTTTGTATTAAAAGGATGCGTTAGGCAACATAGTATAGATGAAGCAGGGAAAGAAGTTACATCAAATTTTTATACAGAAGAACAGGCAATTTCGAATTTCAACCATCATAAACAAGATAAATCTTCATCATATACGTTAACGTGTTTAGAAGATTGTACTGTAGTTGTTGGTGATCTACATAGTGAAAAGGACATGTATAATAAGTATTCACAATTAGAAGAAATGACGCGTAAAATGATCGAGTACAATTTCGGTGAAGTACAAGATGAACTTGCTGTATTTATCTCATCGACACCAGAAGAACGATATAAAACATTGTTACGAAAACGTCCGTATTTAATTAATCGCGTTCCACAATATCAGCTAGCAAGCTATCTTGGCATGACACCAGAATCATTAAGTAGAATTAAGAAACGGCTTAATTAGAGTGTTTACCACCTTTCAATAGTAGCCATATCGCAAGTCCTAATTCACCTGCAATCATAGGTAATTGGAATAGTGATTGTATGATTGAAATCATTGTATCGTATTGTGTAAACATTGTATTCATGACGTGAATTAGCATATAACCGGTAGCAGCAATGAACAGCAGTATACTAATAAACTTTGGTATCTGTTTAGAGAGAAAAGTTACATATCCTAAAACGAAAAGATGCAATCCAAAAATAATCAATCCTACAGACCAAATGTATTCGAATGCACTGAGAAACAACATCGTATATGTTTCTGGATTCGCAATTGTATTTTTTGAAAGCAACAATGCCAATATTAGATTGAATATAGCAATCCCAAGTATAGCTGTATACATAAGACGAAGCCAAGCTGCTAGTAATGAGAGGCTAGTATGAATTGGTTTTAGAAAGAAATAAAGAGCCCATGCGGCGACAATATCAGTAATAAAAATGGTAATCCACCCGAAGATTTCTGCTTTGAAAAGTGAATTTGAAGTTTGGATATTATGGAATGTTGTACTCGCATCTCCTTGTATAACGAGATTTCCATGAACAAAACCGTAAGAAAAAAATGCAATGAATGCCATAACAAGAAGAGAGGTACCAGCAAATAAGGCGTACTTTCGTCCAGTCATAATACGTCCTCCTTTTCTAATATTGTTTTCATTGTAATAGGGAAGAGGAGGAGATTCATTGACTTAAATCAAGAGGGGGAAAGTTTAGTGGAATTTCCATCAAAAAAAGATGTATGGTTATATCCGATTTTTTTTGTTGTCATAGGAGCGTGTTTTGCTCCTATATTTGCAGAGAGAGAATATTTTCTTTTATTTTTTACGACTCCGTTAGCCATAGTATTTATTTTTGGGTGGTTTTCAACCAAATATATTGTGGAAGAGGAAATGATTATCATTAGGTCAGGTTTTATTAAAAAACGTATTTTTATACGAGATATAAAACAAATTTCAAATACGAAAAATCCAATAGCAGCTCATGCTCTATCATTCGATCGACTTGAAATTGTTTACGATACACATAAAACAGAAATTATTTCTCCAAGAAATAAAGAACAATTTATTAATCTTGTAAAAAGTAAAAACTCAAATATTGAAATCAAGTAAAAGAGTGGCTTCGTAGCCACTCTTTTACTTTGGATTTGTCATATAAGGTTGTACATGAATGACACATAGGTCACGGAATTTGCCTTCAGCAGTTGTGACAATTACGACTGCTCTACCTGCACTTTTTCCAGTAATCGTCACGGTGTCACCTTTTGGATATATGGTGATGATATCAGAATTCATATTTGACCAAATAAGCTCTTTATTTGTTGCTTGTATTGGCAAAATGGAAGCTGATAAAACAATATTTTGTCCCGTTTTTATTTTTAATTTATGCTTTTCCATATGAACACCGATGACTGAAATAACAGAAGGAGCAATTGAAATTTTAGGCGGGTTAGGTTGCATGTTTAAACAAGACGCAGAAGTATTTGTAATAGGTGAAAATTTTCGTGTTTGTTGTTGCTGGAAAGCTGCTAACATATTGGAGTCCCCTTTCTGTATAAGTGCTGATATTCATACTATAAAGGAGTAGTGTTATGTTAAATTTAACGAAACATAAAGAATTTGTTAAATTTGATAAGAAGATTGTCGAACTGTAAAAAGCTCTGCTGTTACGATAACAGCAGAGCTTTTTTTATAAATTATGACGATGTTGTTTTTCGAAATCCTCAAATTGCTCTTCAACTTCTTTTGAAGGTTGTGTTAGTAAACTAACAACTATGATTACTAGTAAACTAATAGTGAAACCAGGAATCATTTCGTATAAGAATTTTGTTAAGAATTCAAACTGAGTCCAGATAATAACAGTAGCGGCACCAGAAATCATACCGGCAAGTGCGCCCCACTTCGTCATACGTTTCCAATATAAGCTTAATAAAATAGCAGGTCCGAATGAAGAACCAAATCCAGCCCAAGCGTATCCAACAAGAGCTAAAATCGTATCATTTTGTTTAAGCGCTAATGCGCACCCAACTAATGCAATAACAAGTACAGCCATACGACCGACAAATACAAGTTCTTTATCAGATGCAGAACGTTTAAAGAATGTACGATATAAATCTTCAGTTACAGCACTAGAAGTAACGAGTAGCTGAGATGAAATTGTACTCATAATCGCTGCTAGAATGGCTGCTAATAAAAATCCAGTAATAAGTGGGTGGAATAAAATTTTTCCTAGTTCAAGGAAAATTGTTTCTGGATTAGATAATGTCAACTCTTGTTGTGAATAGTAAGCAATACCAATAAGACCAGTAAACATAGCTCCGACAACAGAGAAAATCATCCAGCTCATACCAATTCTTCGTGCGCTTTTAATTTCTTTTACAGACGAAATTGCCATAAAGCGTACGATAATATGAGGTTGTCCAACATAACCAAGGCCCCATGCGAATAATGAAATAATTCCTAATACAGAAGTACCTTTAAAAATATCTAATAATGTTGGATCAATCGATTTAATTGTACTAAATGCAGGACCAAGTCCATTTACATTCATAATTGTAACGGTAGGAACAAGAATAAGAGCAACTACCATAATGATTCCTTGCACGAAGTCTGTCCAACTTACTGCTAAGAAACCACCAAATAATGTGTAAGCTACAACAACGCCTGCTACAATGAATAATCCAACATGATAGTTCATGCCAAATGAATTTTCAAATAATACAGCGCCTGAAACTAATCCTGAAGCTACATAGAAAGTAAAGAAAATCATAATAACAAGTCCAGATACTAAACGTAGCATATGAGATTTGTCGTGGAAACGGTGTTCCAAAAATTCTGGGATAGTAATAGAGTTATTAGCCATTTCAGAGTAGGTACGTAAGCGAGGAGCGACATATAGCCAGTTTGCGTATGCGCCTAGTGTCAGGCCGATCGCAATCCAACTACTACTTAATCCAACGCTAAACATTGCACCGGGTAATCCCATTAAAAGCCAGCCACTCATATCGGATGCTCCAGCACTTAATGCTGTTACTGCGGGGCCTAGTGTACGCCCGCCAAGCATATAATCTGTTAAGTTGGACGTTCGTTTGTAGGCGAAATAGCCGATTACTAACATCCCGAGCATGTAAATAGAGATAGAAGTTAAAGTTAACATCTGCGTACTCATGTAGTTCCCCTTTCTTTTGTCAGATCTTTTGATGCGTTATGCATATTTATCCCGCATAAACGGGCAGTAAAACTCCCACCTTAAAATTGGCTGGGCAAGGAAGTTAGGTGGGAGATCAACTGTCCGTAAATGCCCGATTGGTTCAACTAATAATCAGTGGGGATGAACACCCCCCACTGATTAAAGTTTCACTTTATAATCTATCATGATTATTCTGAAAAATCCATATAGAAATACGAATTTTCAGAAATGTAAGCGCTTTTTGATGTCATTTTACTTTTTTAATATATAATATTCATACAAAAAACCTTATTTTTAATAGAGTATTTATTATATTTACATAAAAAGAGGTTGTTTTGTCAATATAATATTGAAAGGAAAGAAAAATAAAATTTTTAAAAAAGTATTGACTTGTGAAAAAAGTCAGGTCTATAATGAGTGCAACTTAAAAAAATGCAAGCGTTGATGAAGAAGAGTACACATGATGAACATATCAGAGAGCTGATGGTTGGTGCGAATCAGTATGGAATTGATGTGGAATGGGCTTCGGAGCTTCCAAACCGAAACGAAAGAAGTAGGCTTTGGCGACATGATCTCATCGATACAAGAGACACGTATTGTTTTTGATACGGTAAAGTGCGTTACATTTGTAACGAATTAAGGTGGCACCACGGGAGTACCCGTCCTTTCTATAGGATGAGTACTCCCTTTTTGTGTATAAAAAATTAAATAAATGAAATCGTTTAAGTAAGAAGAGTACGTATATTGGAGACGTTACAGAGAGCTGGGAATAGGTGGGAGCCCGGTACGGTGCCATATACGGAATGGGCTTACGAGAGGTATGCTGAACAATTATTTTCAGTAGGCAACCCGGGTTCCGCCGTTACAAGGATAAGGTATAAAATTTGTACCTGAACAAAGCGGGATGCTTTTGCATCCAACACGAGGTGGTACCGCGGTATATTTATCGTCCTCTACATATTTTCGATATGTAGGGGACTTTTTTATTTTTCAGAGTGAGGTGAAGGACATGATGACGAAAGAAGAATTTATAAAACAAAAAAGAGAGAGAAAGACATTTTTAGTAATCACTGAAGAAGAAGGAGATAGCATTACGCCAATTTCTTTATATAGACGTATGAAAGGAAAGAAGAAATTTTTATTAGAAAGTTCACAGCTTCATCAAGATAAAGGGCGTTATTCTTACTTAGGATGTAATCCTTATGGAGAAGTAAAAAGCGTTGGTACGGAAGTGGAACGAACGATTTTCGGGCAAACAGAAAAGTTACAAGGTAACGTACTACAAGTGTTAGAAGAAATAATCGCACCATCACAAGTAGACAGCCCATTTCCATTTTGCGGGGGAGCAGTTGGTTATATTGGATATGATGTCATTCGGCAGTATGAAAACATTGGAGCGGATTTACACGACCCATTAAATATTCCGGAAGTACACCTTTTACTATATCGTGAGTTTATCGTTTACGATCATTTACGCCAAAAGTTGTCGTTTGTATATGTATGCAGGGAAGATGATTCAGCAGATTATGAGGAAGTATACGAAAGGCTGCGAGTATACAAAGAGGAAGTGCTACAAGGAGAAGAAGCTGAAGTAAATGAAATACAATCCACATTATCATTCACTTCTTCTATAACGGAAAAAGAGTTTTGTGAGATGGTAGAAATGGCGAAAGAACATATAAGAGCCGGAGACATATTCCAAGTCGTACTGTCACAGCGTTTACAAAGTGAATGTATTGGTGATCCATTCGCGTTATACCGAAAACTTCGAATTGCAAATCCATCACCATATATGTTCTATATCGATTTTCAAGATTATGTTGTACTCGGTTCTTCGCCGGAAAGTTTGCTATCAGTAAGGGAGAATAAAGTGATGACGAATCCAATTGCTGGTACAAGGCCGAGGGGGAAAACGAAGAGGGCAGATGAGGAAATCGAAAAAGAACTGTTTGGCAATGAGAAAGAGCGAGCAGAGCATATGATGCTTGTAGATCTTGGGCGAAACGATATTGGTAGAGTGAGCGAAATTGGCTCGGTTACGATAGATAAATATATGAAAGTAGAAAAATACTCTCACGTTATGCACATTGTATCTGAAGTTTACGGAACATTGCGAAAACAAATGAGTGGATTTGATGCATTAGCGTATTGCCTACCAGCAGGAACAGTGTCGGGAGCTCCGAAAATTAGAGCGATGGAAATTATAAATGAGCTAGAGAATGAAAAAAGAAATGTATACGCGGGTGCAGTTGGATACGTTAGTTTTTCAGGAAATCTTGATATGGCGCTCGCTATTCGAACGATGGTCGTGAAGGATGAAAAAGCATACGTTCAGGCAGGAGCGGGAGTTGTTTATGATTCAGACCCAGTAGCTGAATATGAAGAAACGTTAAATAAAGCGAGAGCACTATTGGAGGTAATGAAATGATTGTACTAATTGATAATTATGATTCATTTACTTATAACTTGTATCAACTGTTAGGTGAATACGAAGAAGATATTGTAGTCGTAAGAAATGATGAAATAAGGATAGAACAGCTAGAAGAGATGAATCCAACAGAAATTGTGCTTTCACCAGGACCAGGAAAACCAGAGGATGCTGGTATTTGTATCGAAGTGATTCGTCATTTTTATAAGAACGTTCCCATATTAGGTATTTGCCTTGGTCATCAGGCGATTATATCAGCATTTGGAGGAGGAATTGTTCGAGCGGAGCGTATTAAACACGGGAAAACATCACGCGTGAAACATAACGGAACGTCAATTTTTTCATACGTTACACAGCCATTAACAGCGATGCGCTACCATTCCCTTGTTGCAGAGCAAACGAGCTTGCCAGAGTGTTTTGACATACTAGCGACAGCGATGGACGATGGAGAAATAATGGCAGTCCGTCACAATTATTATCCGCTCTTCGGATTACAGTTTCATCCGGAATCAATCGCGACAGAAGAAGGCGGAAAGTTAATACGTGCCTTTTTAACAGAAGTGAAGGAGGAGGAAAGAGTATGAATAACTATCTTCGTAAATTAGTGGAGGGGCAACATTTAACAGAAGAGGAAATGTATGAAGCAGGACTACTTTTACTAAGTGAAAACATATTGGAAAGTGAAATTGCAGCTTTCTTAGTCTTACTGAAAGCGAAAGGTGAAACAGCAGAAGAAATATACGGTCTCGTTCGAGCTCTTCGCGAAAAGGCATTGCCATTTTCGAACCATATACAAGGAGCGATGGACAATTGCGGAACGGGTGGTGACGGTGCCCAAACGTTTAATATTAGTACAACATCGGCATTTGTACTGGCAGGAGCTGGCGTAAAGGTTGCAAAACATGGTAATCGAGCTGTTTCTAGTAAAACAGGAAGTGCAGATTTATTAGAAGAACTCGGTGTAAATATTAGCAGTACGCCAAACGAAATTGATTATTTATTAGAGCATGTGGGCATTGCATTTTTATTTGCACCAGCGATGCATCCAGCACTAAGGCGCATTATGAAAATAAGAAAAGAGTTAAACGTGCCGACGATCTTTAATTTAATTGGTCCTTTAACAAATCCAGTGAATTTAGAAACACAATTTGTCGGTATTTATAAACGAAATATGTTATTACCAGTTGCGCAAGTATTACAAAAGTTAGGCCGGACACAAGCGCTTGTCGTAAATGGAAGTGGTTTTTTAGATGAAGCATCATTACAAGGGGAAAATCACGTAGTCCTTTTAAAAGATAATGAAATAGTAGAAATGAGTATTGATCCAGAAAAGTATGGTTTTTCAAGAGTGAAAAATGAAGAAATTAGAGGGGGGAATTCAAAAGAAAATGCAAAGATTACAGTCGGCGTATTGAGCGGAGAAAAGAGTGTTTATCGCGATACAGTTTTATTAAATGCAGGTCTAGCCCTTTTCGCCAATGGAAAAACAGAAACGATTGAGGAAGGAATTAAACTAGCGGCACATAGCATTGACTCTGGAAAAGCATTAACCAAATTAAACTTATTAATTGCAGCAAGCAACGAAAAATTAGAAAGGGTGAACTAAAGTGGGAACGATTTTAGATAAAATTGTAGAAAAGAAGAAAAAGGAAGTTGCGGAGTTATATGAAATATATACACCCGTAAAAGCAAAAAGAAAGACACATTCACTTGTAGAAGCGTTACAGCAGTTTACTGTCATTGCAGAAGTAAAGCGAGCATCACCATCAAAAGGAGATATCAATTTACACGTTGACGTACGAAAACAAGTGGGAATATACGAAGACTGCGGGGCAGGAGCAGTATCTGTTTTAACAGATGGTCAATTTTTTAAAGGATCGTTTCACGATTTACAAACAGCAAGAGAAGAAAGTAACATTCCGCTTTTATGTAAAGATTTCATAATCGATAAGATTCAAATTGATAGAGCGTATGAAGCGGGAGCAGATATTATTTTACTAATCGTAGCAGCGTTAACGAAAGAGAAGTTAAAAGAGTTGTATAGCTACGTGTTAGAAAAAGGATTAGAAGCGATTGTTGAAGTTCATGATGAACAGGAATTAGAAACTGCGATTGTATTAAATCCGCACGTTATTGGCATTAATAATCGTAATTTAAAAACGTTCGAAGTAGATTTAAGCCAAACTGAAAAGCTTGGAAAAAGATTGAATGAGGAGAAACTACTTTGGATTAGTGAAAGTGGCATTCATTCAAAAGAAGATATTATTCGTGTTAAAAGAGCTGGAGCCAAAGGTGTATTAGTTGGAGAGGCGCTTATGACATCATCTTCTATTAGTAGTTTTTTTGAAGATTGTAAGGTGAATATATGAAAGTGAAAATTTGCGGCATCACTGATGTGGAAACAGCGAAAAGTGCGTGCGAATATGGCGCAGATGCACTCGGATTTGTTTTTGCAGAAAGTAAACGGAAAATCACTCCAAAGAGAGCGAAAGAAATTATTCAGGAGCTTCCAGCCAACGTGTTAAAAATCGGTGTTTTCGTAAATGAATCAGTAGAAGTGATCCAGAAAATTGCAGATGAGTGTGGGTTAACACATGTGCAACTACATGGTTCTGAAGATAATCATCAAATTAGAAGATTGAATATTCCGTCTATAAAAGCGCTAGGAGTAACTTCAGAGGGTGATATGAAAAACGCTCAAACATATGAAACGGATTATATATTGTTTGATAGTCCGAAAGAAAAGTTTCACGGGGGAAATGGAAAGAAATTTTCATGGGAGTTACTCGCACATATGCCAAAAGAGTCGCGAGAGAAAACGATATTAGCTGGTGGATTAAATGTTCTTAATATAGAAGAAGCAATTCGAACTGCTCGGCCTTATATGGTTGATGTGAGCAGCGGAGTAGAGATAGAAGGAAAGAAAGATGTAGAGAAAATAAAACAATTTATTATAAAAGCGAAGGAGTGTTCCAAATGAACTACGCATATCCAGATGAAAAAGGACATTACGGTATATACGGAGGAAGATACGTTCCAGAAACGTTAATGCAATCTGTACTAGAACTAGAAGAAGCATATAAAGAAGCGATGCAAGATGAAGCATTTCAAAAGGAATTAAATCATTATTTAAAAACGTACGTCGGAAGAGAAACACCGCTTTATTTCGCTGAAAATATGACGAAGTATTGCGGAGGTGCAAAGATTTATTTAAAACGTGAAGATTTGAATCATACAGGAGCTCATAAAATTAACAATACAATCGGTCAGGCACTTCTTGCGGTGCGAATGGGTAAGAAAAAAGTTGTCGCTGAAACAGGAGCTGGACAACACGGAGTTGCAACAGCTACTGTATGTGCTCTTCTCGGGTTAGAATGCGTCATTTTTATGGGAGAAGAAGATGTAAGACGTCAAAAATTAAATGTGTTCCGAATGGAATTACTCGGAGCGAAAGTAGAAAGTGTAGCGGCAGGTAGCGGTACATTAAAAGATGCGGTAAACGAGGCGCTTCGTTACTGGGTTTCACATGTGAATGATACGCACTACATTATGGGATCTGTTCTTGGACCACATCCATTCCCGCAAATTGTCCGTGATTTCCAAAGTGTAATTGGGAATGAGACGAAGAAACAATATGAAGAATTAGAGGGGAAATTACCAGAAGCAGTCGTTGCTTGCATTGGTGGTGGGAGTAACGCAATGGGTATGTTTTATCCGTTCGTACATGATGAAGAAGTTGCTCTTTACGGCGTAGAAGCAGCTGGAAAAGGCGTTCATACAGAAAAGCATGCAGCAACTTTAACGAAAGGAAGCGTCGGAGTTTTACACGGATCAATGATGTATCTTCTGCAAAATGAAGAAGGGCAAATTCAAGAAGCACACTCTATTTCAGCAGGACTCGATTATCCAGGTGTTGGTCCAGAACATAGCTTGCTAAAAGATATTGGCCGCGTTTCTTATCATTCGATAACAGACGAAGAAGCGTTAGAAGCATTTCAATTATTAACGAAAAAAGAAGGCATTATCCCGGCGCTTGAAAGTTCACATGCTGTCGCATACGCATTAAAATTAGCTCCGCAAATGAAGGAAGATGAAGGACTTGTTATTTGTTTATCTGGCCGCGGCGATAAAGATGTAGAGAGTATAAAACGTTATATGGAAGAGGTGTAAAAAATGGGAGTAGAAAAAATTAAAGCAGCATTTGAAAATGGCAAGAAAGCATTTATTCCGTACGTAATGGGCGGAGATGGTGGACTTGAGAAATTAAAAGAAAGAATCTGTTTTCTAGATAAGGCTGGAGCAAGCATCGTTGAAATTGGTATTCCGTTTTCAGATCCAGTCGCAGATGGCCCAACGATTCAAAGAGCAGGAAAGCGAGCGTTAGATAGCGGTGTAACATTAAAAGGCATTTTTCAAGCTTTAGCGGAAGTAAGGAAAGAAGTACAAATGCCATTTGTTCTTATGACATATTTAAATCCGGTACTTGCATTCGGAAAAGAGCGATTCATCGAGAACTGTATGGAAGCAGGTGTAGACGGCATCATCGTCCCAGACTTACCGTATGAAGAACAAAATATTATTGCTCCGTTACTTCGAGAGGCAAACATTGCGCTCATTCCACTCGTTACCGTAACGAGCCCTATTGAAAGAATTGAAAAAATTACGAGTGAATCAGAAGGGTTCGTTTATGCTGTTACAGTAGCGGGCGTAACGGGAGTACGTCAAAACTTTAAAGAGGAGATTCATAGTTACTTAGAAAAAGTAAAATCACACGTCAACTTACCAGTAGTCGCTGGATTTGGCATTTCAACAAAAGAACATGTAGAAGAAATGGTTACAATATGCGACGGAGTTGTCGTTGGAAGTAAGATCATTGAGCTTTTAGAAAATGAAAAGCGAGAAGAAATATGTGAATTAATATATGCAACAAAACAAAAAGAAGAGGCGTAGTCTCTTCTTTTTGTTTTGCGTAATAAATGTTAAAATATACAGAAAATACATATAATTCAGAGGGTGAGAAGGCATGCTAAGATGGAAATTACTATATCTTCTTTTAACTGTACCACTATACGCTTGGCTCATTAGCATGACGAAAATAGAGTTGATGGCTCTATTTTTAGGATATGTATTCATCTTTTCAAATTTAAATCGCATTCAAGAACAGTCTATTTTAGAAATATGTCTATTTTCGATTAGTATAGAATTATTTAGTATCGTTTCGATTGTATTATTAAACGAATTATTTCTACGGATTCATTCATTTACATTAATGAAATTTTGGAATATTGCATTGCAAGCAATATGTACTTACATTGTGTTTGTTGTGTTGAAAAAAATAATCGGACAGCAGACAGTTTTTCAGGATAATAGAAAATGGGAGTGAATGAAAAGGGGCCGTTTGGCTCCTTTTTAAATCTGTTTTAAAAACAATTGAAAATTACAACATCTGTTATATAATAGTTAAAAATTGTATTTTAAACGAAATGAGATGATAACATGGCCATATTGTTGGCACTTATCCCAATTATGATGATTTTCATTTGTTTATTTTTATTTAAACAAACGTCATTAAGGTCTTCGTTAATTTCTTATGCTGTGTCTGTTGGAATCGTTTTACTCTCGCCAACGTTTCAATTAGGGATAAGTGAAACTGTACACGCAACGATTAAAGGATGGTTAATTTGTTTTATTGTCGGGTACGTTTTATTTTTCGGTATTTTTTTATTTCACCTCATGAACAAAATGGGGTACATCGATCAAGTAGCACGTTTTCTAGAAGAAGTTACTCAGGATCGCTTATTACAAATGCTGCTTATGTGTTTTGGCATTTGCCCGCTTATTGAATCAGTAAGTGGATTCGGTATCGGCTTCATGGTTGCAGCACCTATTTTTCTTTCACTAGGATATAAACCATTTCAAGCTGTACTGCTCTCATTTATCGGCTTACTAGCTAGTTCATGGGGCGCAATGGCAACTGGTACAATTATCGGTTCGCAGCTAATAAATATGCCTCTTACAACACTTGGTATAAATACAGCGCTATTAAGTATTCCGATGTTTGCTTACTTCGTTATTCTTTCTTTACATGTTGTTGGCGGCTGGCAAGCGGTTATAGAAAAGTGGAAAGAAGGAGTAGGATTCTTTCTATTATTTTCTCTCGGAATCTATCTTTCTAATGCGTACGTAAGTGTTGAACTAGCCGGGATATTAAGTTCTATCGTTACGATTACATTTGGCTTTCTTATCATTAAATTAAAAGGGAAAAGTGGGCAAAATCTTATAACAGAACATGCGGCTGCAACGGAGAGAGAAGTATCCATTATAAAAATTATTAGCCCTTATATATTTCTAACAGTTTGTATTTTACTTTCTCGCCTCGTTCCAGCATTACATGATTTGTTCAGATCATATGCGGTTCTCGATTTGAAATCATACTCTTACAAACTAGAGTTACTATATTCACCAGGATTTTGGCTCGGTATGACTTGCTTATTTACTATTATTTTCTTCCGCATCCCGTCTAATATTATTAAACAATCACTCTCGCAAACGATCAAACAATGGATTCCTTTTGCGATTACGACGACAATGTTTATCGCCATTTCAGAACTAATGGGTGCATCAGGCATGCATTCATTACTCGCAAAGACAGCTGGTGAAACATTTGGAACCTTTTTCGTTTTCGTTGCTCCGTTTATTGGCGCTATTGGTGGATTTTTAACAGGTAGTAACGCAGGATCAAATGCAATGTTTATAAAACTACAAATGCAAACCGCACAAAACGTAGCACTCCCGTGGCAATATGTCACAACACTTCAAAATACTGCATCATCAGTAGCGACAATCGCTTGTCCATCACGGATTACACTAGGTGCTTACTTATGTAATATCCCTTACCGTGAAAATGAACTGTTAAAGAAGACGACGATAATGATCTTTGGTGCGGTTTTGCTTGTAATGGTAGAAGTTATTGTTTGGTATATGTTGAGAAATTAAAAATCCTCCTAACATAGGAGGATTTTTTTTATGAGTGGATAATGATTTAAATATGAATAGCTTCTACTAAATGAATAGGAGATGAAATGTATGCCCCTAAAAAACTACGGTGTGTTAAAAGGTACAGTTATACAATCAAAGATTGGAAAAGGGAAAACACCTCATTATCAAGTTCATTTACAGGGCGAGACTGGAGTAGATTATCGTATTGCTATTAACGTAAAGTCGCAAAGTTATCCGTCAGAAGTTTTATATTTTGCGAGTAACAATATTAGGTCAGAGGCGATTCATATTTTACCGACATTACCATTTGGTTTTACGGAAGTAAAAAATAATGAACCGAAAGTAGCTTTAGATTATGTAAGAGGCAATCTATTTGACTCAAAACAAATGATTCCTTTGCCTCCCGAAAAAGCAGGAGCAGATAATGATTTAAACGAAAAAATAGAACGTTATATAAAGCGAGCGATGGAAGAAAAAGCAATTATTTACGCGTTTGGCGAAAGATGGGGACCAGAAGAAAATACACCAGATTCCTATTTTCATTTCAAACCAGGAAACGGTATACATGATATTCACATGAATCAAGGGAATGTAGAAAAATGGCAAGGTGATGATGGCATATGGCAAGATGGAGGAATACTTATTCACTTTGAAAAGGAAGAAGAATGGATTGGTATCTTTCTTGCATTCCAATCACAGTCATGGTGTACCGATGAAGAGGGGCATGCTCGTGTTCCGGTTGAGCATTGTGATTATAAGGGGAATAATTAATAAGAAGAGGGCGTTCAAAAAGAATGCCCTCTTCTTATTTTATAAAACCCAAAACTAACAAGTGTAGAAAGACAAGAGAACAGCAGTGCCACACTAGAAAATGCAATGAGATACATATTATATTTCATAACCTGTCCAATTAGCTGATTACTGTCGTACTGAAAAAGTCCGGCTATTATATTGAATAAAAATAATACGATAAACATGACGATAACTCCGTCTATTGATCCTTTAATATCTGGTTTACTTAAAGCGATATGTGTGGAAATGCAAATGGCGATAAATAAAAATAACCAAAAGGAAGGATTCAATAAATTACCGATTGTAAATAAGCTTTTCAATAATACAAACGTCGACAAGAGCATGTTTTGGATCATTTCTACATTAATAGAAGTAGAAGCGATCGTTTTTTCGAGGGTTGTATTAAATAAAAAATATGATTCTGGTACGAAATAACGCATTAAAAGGATTAATGCAGTAATACCAGAAATAATAGGCCCAATGCCGATGAAGAAATTCCCAATTCGTTGATACACACTTTTTTGATTGTATTGATGTTGTACGTAACCTAAAGCCCCTTGACTTGTATCTGTTGGGAAGAACTGAGTCGCTACAATTTTATGACGGAACAGTACGCACATAATGGCATGTCCAAGTTCGTGAATAGGAACACCAACCCACGCAGTCAAAAGAAATCCCTTTCTCCCAAAGGCTCTCGACCAATACATTCGTGTGAGAGATTCTAAATAACCTAATAAAAATCCAATTACAATGATAACGCCAATTAAGGAAAATAATTGGATTATGCTTGTAAGGAGTATTTGAAAAATTGAGTTTACCAATTCCATTATCTTTCATCCAATCTGTTAAAAATGTTATTTGTTCTGTTTCATAATAGCATTATTTTTCAAGATTGCTAGCACATATATTTTCTTTCGGAAGAAGGATTTCATAATCTTTTTCTTGTAGTCATGTTTTATGTACAAAGTCATATATTGAATTTGTAACACCCTATAAGGTATATGCTTAAGGAGGGATTAGAGAATGAAATGTCCGTCATGTCATACAGAACATGCAGTAGAGGCAAAGTTTTGCGGGAATTGTGGACATTCGTTAACGGAAGAAGTAGTGGCAAGTAGTGGCAAAGAAGAAGGGCAGGAACAAGCGCGCGTGGCACAAGAAAAGGAAACGCGTCCAAATGAAACGGTAGAACAAGCGAAGCGGTTTGCGAGCGGCTATTTTCAATTTTTTAAACGTGCATTACAAGCACCGACAGCGATTATGAAAAGCGGCACTATTGAAGTACGAAATGGAATTGTAAGTCTTGTTCTTATTTGTTTTTTAGGAGCATGTATTTTTTATAGAATGATGAGTGCAGCATCAGCAGTTACGAGAACATTTGCACCAGATATATCTACTCCCACGTTTTTTGGAGAATCTATAACGGTCTTTTTCTTTTTATTAATTTTAACTTTATTTGTCGGATTTATTATTTTTGTAAGTGGTAAGATGATGAAATCATCTTTTTCGTTTCTTGAAGTATTTGGTATATGGGGAACGATAGCGACGCCGGCTATTGTCATACTAGTTCTTTCTTTTCTTTTTAGTTTTTTATTAATCTTTTTCTTACCGATATTATTATCGGTAGTTGCAACTTATATAGGGATTAGTATAACTGTAGCCGTATTAAAACTAGACAATGGCGGATTAGATCTCGTTTACACACTTATTATTGCAAATGTTTTAATTGGAATTGCAACGTTCATTGTACTTTGGTCTTACATTAGCACGATAATTCAAGCCTTAACACAGGGAATAACTGGCTTCTAATGAAAAGGTGGTTGACTGAATGAATGTATGTACAAAGTGCGGAGTTCAGTTTGAAGATGGTGTACAATTTTGTCAAAACTGCGGGATGAAGAGGGGAAGTCCTGCAGTAAAGAAGAACATGAGCGGTGGTACAAAAGTTGGCATTACACTGTTAGCACTATTTGTTATAGCGATTATTGGATTGTATTTGTACGGATCATCGTATTATACGCAGGTGGCACAAGTAGACCGGATGATTACGATTTTACAAGAGCGGGACGGAGAGAAATTAGCTGAGATCGTTACGGCAGATGATCCATCGGTTATGATAACGAGAGAGAGTTTAACGCCTCTATTTTCATATATAAAAGAAAATCCATCTTACGTAAATGAATTAAAAGGATATTTGAGACAAGGTGAAAAACAACGGGACGGAATAGAAAGGGCTGATTTTTCATTAACGAAAGACGGAAAGTATTTCTTTATATTTGATCGGTATAAATTGAAAGCGAAGACGTACTATACAACTTTGCTTACAAATGAAAAAGGCGTATCGTTAAAAATGAACGGAAAAGAAATTGATAAGACAGATGACAAAAAGTTTGAGAAGCAATATGGGCCATTTCTTCCGGGAAATCAAGTGTTTCAATCAGAATATAAAAATGACTATGTAAAACTATCACGTGAGGAAAAGGTTGTACTTATGAAACAAAGCCCAAATAACGTAACGATAGATTTAACGTTGCAAGGTCAATATATTACAGTTCAAACGAACGCGCCTGGTGCAACATTGTACGTAAATCAAAAACCAGTTACAGCGCTCGCAGGAGAAGAAATTACATGGGGGCCTGTAGCGACTGATGGAAGTGCGACGATTTATTTAGAACGAAATGGAGAAAGCGGACGGGAAACGACAAGAGTAGAGACGGTAACGGCACTTTCGTCTTATAATCTTCCATTCCAAACGAAAAGTACAGAAAAAACAGTTGTTTATAATGTTACTCCAACGCCCGCGACTGGGTATGTATATAATGGTTTCATCTTTCCTGATAGTGATATTCGAAAATTAACGAGTACGGATTTAACATATTTATCGAAAGAACAGTTGAAAATTGCTAGAAATGAAATATATGCAAGGCATGGACATATTTTTCAAACGAAAGATATGCAAGCGTATTTTGCAAAACAGTCTTGGTATAGAGAAAATCCCTATTTTACAGGAAAGTTAACAGATATCGAAACTTATAATATTGAATTAATTAAATCAAGAGAATAGAGCGCGGGAAAAAGGTACAGTGTATATTGCTGTACCTTCTCTATCGTTATTTAGCTGGACCAGGATCCCTAGAAAAAAAGATATGAAAGAGAAATGTGACTTTACTTGCTCCCCCTGATGTACTGGCTTGCACATCAGATAAAGAACTAGACGTTAAGGCAGCTTCAGAATGAGGAGGAACGATTATTTTAAGCGCATCATCTGATTCTGAGGATGCAGTAACCGTTATTGTATCATCTGAAAAATTTACAATTTTAACAGTACCGACTGGGAAGATGGACTTACCCGCGTGTGATGCAGAAGCGAAGCGAGTTGCTTTCCAAATAGTTTGAGAGAAAGTGTCATTGTCTGATAACCAAGCGCGAGCACTGTATAAGGTTGTATTAACAGTAAATTCTTGTTCAAGCGGGAGGGCGGCTTTCGGTTCTTTCGGTTCCTCTGGAAACTGAGCGAGAAGACCAGCGCACATGTATATTTCACCTACTTTCAATTGTTAATGTTATAGCATATTAAACATGTTGTTTATAAGACACGACGGTTACCTATTCATGCATAGGTTTGTGCACCAAATTTGAAGATGAAATTCTCTTTCTTTACAATGGAAGTAGGTGTTATTTCTATAAAATATGGAAAACGTAAAGAGTATGTAAAAAAGAAGGAGTGGTAAAGTGAACTATGTCATTATTGGCGGAGATGCAGCTGGTATGAGTGCAGCTATGCAAATTGTTAGAAACGATGAAACTGCAAATGTTGTGACGCTAGAAAAAGGTGAAATCTATTCATACGCTCAGTGCGGATTACCTTATGTTATTAGCGGTGCTATCGCTTCAACTGAAAAATTAGTTGCGCGCAATGTAAAGACATTTCGTGATAAATATGGCATTGATGCAAAAGTGCGTCATGAAGTAACGAAAGTAGATACGGAAAAGAAAATGGTGTACGCAGAACATACGAAGACGAAAGATGTTTTTGAATTTCCATATGATCGATTATTAATTGCGACTGGAGTGCGTCCTGTTATGCCAGAATGGGAAGGAAGGGAACTACAAGGCGTTCATCTTTTAAAAACAATTCCGGATGCTGAGCGCATATTAAAAACGCTAAAAACGAATAAAGTTGAAGATGTAACCATTATTGGCGGCGGTGCAATCGGACTGGAGATGGCAGAAACATTCGTCGAACTTGGTAAGAAAGTAAGAATGATTGAACGAAATGATCATATCGGTACGATTTATGATGCAGATATGGCTGAATATATACATAAAGAAGCAGATAAACACAATATTGAAATTTTAACGAATGAAAATGTAAAAGCATTTAAAGGAAATGAACGAGTAGAAGCAATCGAAACGGATAAAGGTACGTATAAAGCAGATCTTGTTTTAGTGTCGGTTGGAGTGAAGCCAAATACTGATTTTCTTGAAGGGACAAATATACGTAAGAGTCATAAAGGAGCAATCGAAGTAAATGCATATATGCAAACGAATGTGCAAGACGTATATGCAGCCGGTGATTGCGCAACACATTATCACGTTATAAAAGAAATTCATGACCATATACCAATTGGAACGACTGCCAATAAACAAGGGAGACTTGCCGGACTTAATATGGTCGATAAACGAAGAGCATTTAAAGGCACGTTAGGCACAGGCATTATTAAATTTATGGATTTGACACTCGCAAGAACAGGCTTAAATGAAAAAGAAGCAAAAGGGCTACACATTCCGTATAAAACGGTCAAAGTAGATTCTACAAATATGGCGGGCTATTATCCAAATGCAAAACCACTTTACTTGAAATTACTATATCGCTCCGATACGAAACAATTATTGGGCGGGCAAGTAATTGGAGAAGAAGGCGTAGATAAACGTATTGATGTGATCGCGATGGCGCTTTTCAATAAAATGAGCATTCATGATTTAGAAGACGTCGACTTAAGTTATGCACCACCATATAACAGCGTTTGGGATCCAATTCAGCAAGCGGCAAGGAGAGCAGAATAGCACTTTTTAAAGTGCTATTTTTTGTTAAAGGGGAATTATCATTTTTGTCGAATGAAGAGGGTTGGGAAATAGTTACATATGAGGAAGGGGAGTTTTTTATGATTGTAGCACTTCAAAAAATTCAAGAATCAGAAAAAGAAATATTACGTAATTTGTACGCATTATATCTTCATGACCTTTCTAAGTTCACTATGAATATAACTATCGGAGCGAACGGATTTTTTGAATACGAAGGTTTGCATATGTTTTGGAAAAATGACGGAATCACGCCGTATTTTATAAAAGTTGATCATAGTATTGTAGGATTCTTATTACTACTGGAACGTCCGTTTTTGAAGAAGGAAAATGATTTTGGTATTAATGATATTTTCATATTGAATCAATATAAAGGAAAAGGAATCGGTAAACAAGCTGTTGAGAATTTACTAGAAGAGAAAAGAGGACAATATTTCGTTATCGAACTTGTAAAAAATGTACCAGCAGTGTCGTTTTGGAAGAAAGTATATAAAGAACTGAACATTGAATTTGATGAGAAAGAGCAGTTAATTGATGAGGAAGAATGCCTCGTTCAAACGTTTAAAATTTAATGAAATTGGTGTTCCTTTTATATTACTTTGAAATTTAACTTTATCCCGCAAAAGATTGGTTCAACTAATAATCAGTGGGGATGAAGACCCCTATTGATTAAAGATTCACTTTATTTTGAATATACCGTTCCCCCTTGAAAACATATTACTAATCGCTTATATTTTCATATAGTATTTATTTTTTAAACGAAGCAATGAACGAACCAGGGGGCGCAGTATGGCAATTAATATGAAAACAATCGAAGAATGGATTGTTGAATCAAATACAAGACATGAAGAAGACTTTGGACACGTTGTGGAAGAAATGAAAGAAGTATGTGTCGGACTTGATAACGCGACATTAATTTATACGAAAAATGTATTTTGTTTCGGTAAAAAAGTAGAAGTATTTTTCTTCTTCCAAGACCATGTCGTGATCGGACAAGAAAAAGACGAATATATTGAGATTGAAAAATTAAAGTATGATGATATTACAAATAGTAATTTAAAAACAAATGACAAAAATACAACGTTAGAATTAAAGTTTGCTAACGGACAATCTATTAATTTAGATAGTTTAAATGATAACTACGGTACGAAAAATTGGTTGTTTGCTAGACAAATTAAGAGTATTTTTAAGTTAATCTAGTAAAAAGCAGGCCCATAAAGGTCTGCCTTTTTACTTATTTCCTATTACACAAAGACATCCTCTTTCTTCGTAACATTTCACACTTTTAAATCCTGTCTTATAAAATAGGTTTATTAATTCTTCAGTCGTTTTACATTTCTCCATATGATATTGAATTTTGAAAGTTTCAGCCACTAATAAAAAGGAGCCGTCTGATCTTAAGACGCGAAATACTTCTTTTATATCTTGTTCAACATCAGGCCAAAAATAATGAGTTTGAAAGGCGGTAATGAGATCGAAGAAGTTCGTATGATGTGGAATAGAAGAAACGCTTGCTTGTTGAACAATTACTTTTTGTTTTTGAACATCTTTTGCATTCGTCTGTATAGAATTTTTCACAGCTTGATCGGAGTAATCAATCCCATATATTTCCCTAAGTGGAGTTCGTTTTGAAAGAGTGTGTATGGTTTTGCCTCCACCACAGCCGATGTCTAATACGACTGCATCTGTCTTTATGTGTACTTTCTGTAATGCCCAATTTATTAATCTCGTATGTGCAGCGTTCATAATACAAAGCATGGAGGAACCAATTGTTCCGCTAGGATTTTTTGCTTGCTGAATTAACCGTTGTAAAATGTTCAAGTTAAATTCTCCTTTTATGTAAGAATATATACTCATTTCTCTTTTTATAAATTAAATCCTTTAAAAAAAGCACGCCGTCCATCGGCGTGCTTTTAACTATGCAAAGCCCCTTTTAACCAATTCCGCGCCCGATATGCCCCAACTGGAACTTGAATAAGAGATGTTTCATTCCCAGCATCAATTCCGTACAATTGATCACATGAATTTGTATCAAAACTTAGTAAAGGATGCCCACCCATCCCCATAGCAGTTGCAGCAAAAACGAGTTTATGAACGAGGATACCAGCTTCCATTTGGTGAATACGGTATCCTCTATAGCCTAATGCATTTGTATAGTAATCTTTCTTTCCGACTACATGTAAGCAAAGTGGTACTTGAAAAAGGTTTACGTTATCCATCGTCATACTAGATTGAAGGAGATAACGAAGGTCCCCATACCGAATTGGTTGTATGGAATGTGTTTTCCTGTTATAAGTGTAAGCACCGTTTTCTATATCTTTTACGTTATAGAAACATCCATATAATGAGACGCGTGCATTTTCATTTACATACTTACCATCAAGGTCGCTGTAATAGGGGAAGGAGAGGCTCGCTTCTTGTAGTAAAGTAGCGAGCTCAGCTGCATCCCATTTCGTTAAAATAAAGTCCGCATCAGGAGAATATCGTTTTTTACAAAGTTGTAGGAAATCATACGATAACCGTTCTACTTTCGGTAGCTGTACAGCGTACGTATTATGTTGATAGTGCTCTTCATGATGTAGTGTTTGGAAGTGTGCTGTCGATTCAATCATAGAAGCTTCATTTATTTTTGTTATCATCGGATGTTCATTTACATGTTTTGAGCGAACGAAATGTTCATGTGCTAACGGCGGAATTTGTTGCAACAACTCATGAGAAGTAACTGTTTTATTTTCACGGTAATCATTGTGAAACCAATTAGTTTCTGGTTCTGTACTTAAAGGAATGACGGCATACACACTTTCTTCAACTTCTGACAATCCGAGTAAATGATTCAGTGCACGGTCTAGAAATTGAAAGTATACGCCATTCGTATAACCGAACTGTTTTGCACATTCTAGTAATTGTCCAATGAGAACCCCGCTATCTAATCCTTGAAGGCGATATGAAAAGTTATTGTATTTAAAGAAGTTTTTCCAAAACATAGTGGATACGAATGCGGCACCGAAACAATCATGTATATTACAGCGATTACCGAGTGCGTCTGCTAAATAAGAATCGAAATTTCCTTCGCGAAGTAAAATAAGTCGGTGATGCGCGGCGTCATAATGGTAAATGCCGTCTGGATAATCGTCAATCTTTAAATAGATATACAATTCATTCGGATATAAAGCACCGCCTGAAGGAATGGATCTGCGTAATACATTTCTCTCGCTATTTAGCTGACATAATTGTGTTACACCAAATGAATACCAAAGATAGTGACCAATCTCATTTAGAGTAGGTGTAGTAGAAGAGTTCGATAAAGATAACGGGATTTCTAAGGAGAGCGGGATGGTAGGTACATTTCGATATAATTTATAAGGAAGCGGTGCGTCTTTCCAGTCCACCTCATGATTCGGCATAATTTCATCAATAGAGAAATGGAGATGATGTAAAAAAGTATCTAGCTGCATGAAATCCCTCCTTTACTATGGAAACGGGTGCGGATGTGGATTTAATTGTTCATTTGTTAACGGTTCAGCGCTATATCCAAGTGTCATCGGTACGGTATAGACTCTATCTAATCCTGTAACACGAGTAAGGTGATGGCCGAATGTCATCGGTAACATGCCTGGAATAATGACTTTTACACAGTGTAGTCCGTTCTTTTCTATAAGGGGAACGGTTTGATCTACAACGATTATTTCAAGATTAGATTGATGCAAACGATTTAAAAGTTGGTGGAGATCGGATGTTAAATCCATATCAAATGATTGTGATACATTCATTTCTTGGAACGTTTGCACCGGTGCATCTTCTCGTAAAAGGAAGTGAAGACGTTCTTCCGTTTCTTTCAATCCGTACAGCATACTATGGTCTTCCATTTTATTAACGAAATAAGGATCTTGTAAGCATTTTTCATAGTATTCTCTTTTGTGCTCGAGCTCATCGTCTGTTATAAGTAACATGCCTGCTATTTCTTGAATGGCACTTTTTAAAGCTCGAATAGGATCTAAATGAGCGCCTCCCGCACAAACAACGTTCATTCCATTTTCACGCGTATTTTTTGCAATTACCCATAAGCTAGGAGTGCCGTGTTCCATCGTCGCGTTAAAAGCGTGTAATTCATACCCGGTAATCGTACGTAACCGCTGAATCATTAATTGTAATTCTGTATCGTTTGCTGAATTAAGATCAAGGCGGGGAAGAGGTAATTCGGCATACCAAGTGAGTAAGAAGGCATCACGCTCTACAATTTCTAAAATGCCGTGAAAAATCGCTTCTTCTAAACTACCGCCAATTGCACATCCATTTGATGTTTCATACACGAAAGCATCTCGATGACCAAGGCTATAATAAGCAATTGATTCAGGAACTAAAAGCGGTCTGTTTTGTGATAAAGAATATCCCCATACCCAGTTTTGCTCATAATTAGAATCAAACGGCTTGAATGGAAAGTTATCACGATTGTAATGTTCATTTGTATGTACACCGAGTGTGAGGGGATTTAGTGCATGTTCCTCTAAATCATGAAAACTACCATGTACATTTGTCTTTTTCCCGCGAGGCGACATACCGCAATAGCGTTCTAAACCTTCTAAAATAGCAGTTGCTTCGCTCACTGCAAATGAATGAGTTCGGCCTGCAACACCTTCATTTCCAAACATTAATGGCATGTTTATAATGACGTCAGCGAATGGTAATAAAGAATGCTGCATTTTGCCGTTCAACATACCGACCCGATAATCTAAATAGTCTCTCGTTAAAAATGTGTTTAATTCATGAATGGAACGGCAGCGATACGTTTCGGTGCTTACTTTTAAACTCGGTTGTAAAGAAACTTCCGCCGCATCCGCAGTATCATCAGGTAAACTACTACATACAGGACAGAGAGGATCTGGAAGAAAAGAATGCCGCGTACATTGTAATGTTTGTAAGTTTAGTAAAATAAGTTCATTTTCTAAAGAAGAATGGTTATGAGTTAATATTTTTTCTGTTTCGGCACAAATAAGATGGCACATTTGTAACATTCCATTTTGGGTGGCACGTACATCACGCCTCGTTCCATTTTCGGCTTTAAAGGCATATTTCCGCTGTAGTTCCCACATTTCTTTTTGATCAAAGCCAGCGATAAAACGGCGTCCATCAGAACAATGGGAACATCCGGGCGTAAGAGGATGAATGTAAGGACCGATAATACCTTCGCCAAATGAAGTGAAACCACGAAGCCACGGAATATGATTTGAGCGAAAAATAAGTTCGGCATCATGATGAATAGTAGAAGGAGATCCGTCATGTAATACGAGAGCGAGATGAATATTTTCAGGGAGTTCTTCTGTAAGGGTATGTTGACGAATGATGGAATATTGTTCGCATAATTGATCATGTACATAGTCTGCGAGTAGGCCATCTCCTATAAGCAATATATTTTGAATCATAAACCGTCCTCCTTTGCAATTAATACCCCATACACACTGTCTAAGTTTTCTTTCAAAAATGGTTCGATTGCTAAATCAAACACGAAGGGATAAAAATTATGTTCTTCTAAATGCTGTAAGGCAAGCTGTAAAGATTGCGCACTTGGAATTTCTTCTTCCGCTTGTATCTCCACCCTAAAAGAATCAGTGTCATATAAAATAATAGATGAGTCATACAAAATATTAGCTCTGTAAGGAATTTCTTCATTTTGAATGTGAAAGAGTGATAGTTGTAGTGCGTTTCGTAACGCTAACGTCATATTTATATTAGATGCACCGTACCATCTATCATTTATACCGATCCAAACGACAGGAAAACTAAGAATCTCTTCGCTCATTGCTATTTGAGGTGTTTCATGGATTGTAGAGAGAGCATCGTAATAAAATCTACAATGTTTATCTTGAATATCAGTTAAATCAACAGTTGTAAGTTCTTCTAGCGTATGTGACTGCCGCTCATACAGTTTATTGTTTAAATGTTGCTGTAGTGCCCGGTAAAATCCTTCTGTCATCGTTTCTCCAGCACCGATACCGATATCGTTATGTTCAGGAATAAGGCGGTGAATGATTTCTGCTACATATGTTTCAATTCCTGTTAAACCAGCTTCTCGGCGTGCTTCATTATGAGTCAATCCACTGCAAGTCATAAGAGGCAGAAGGGGAGCTGGGCCATCTGATAGTGGAGTGGCTACTTGAATATAGCACTGTGATAACGGTAATTGATATGAATCTTGTTCATCCCATACATGGAATATACCGGCTTCTTTAGAAGTTAGTGAGTCAAAAAATCGGAATACATCAGTTGAAGTATGTTGGTTCGACCGATGCTCAAGTTTTTCAGAAAGATTTTCTATCGTATCAATTGTAAAACTTTCATCAGTTGCAAGAGGATGTTTTATAAAAGAATGCCACGTTCCTTCGAGTGTTTCATAGTTTAATAAAAAGAATTGTGCTTCTTTTTCCCGATGTGAATCATCTGCGACATGCTTAAATAATTCAAAAACGATTACATTTGTTAACATTGCAGATGTAATTGGTGAGAAGGAATCCGATGAATTTTCATTTTGTAAAGTCGTTTCATGTAGTCGATGCCATGCGGATTCCCAGCATTCATCACGATTTTCCGTTACGACAGGCCCAGCTATACCGAGTGTAGATAAACAAATAGCTGGTATGAAATTCTTTTTCGTTTCTCTACAAATAGTGTGAACTGTTTGTAAACCATCAATGTCTCCATTTTGAGAAACATATAAAATCCAATCAAAAGGTTCGAATACTTCATGCAAGGGACGGTCAATTGTAGTATCGATTTCTTGAACAAGTACATTGTTATCAACTTCATATGCACGTTCTATTAGCTCATGTATTCTGTCATAGTTTGTTTCATCACGATCTGTAACGAGGTAATGAAATGTAGGTAAACCAGATTCTAACAAAGAAGAAACTAAGGAAGTAAGCATATCCCCAGAACCAAGTACAAGTACATTTGCCCCGCGGTACGTTTCGAATTTTAAAGCACCTGAATGAGAATCAGCTTCTAAAAATTCAATTTGTGAAGCATATCTGTCGAGTAATGTACTGTTTAATTCATGAGGTGCATCTTGATTTGCATCGCGAACGAAACCATTTTCATATAAAACCTCTCCAATTTCAAATACACGATTTTGATAGGGGAGAGGGAGTCCATCAGTTATTTCTGCTAAAGAATAATTACCGTTAAACATGGGCATTAATTTTTCAATCCAGTCATAAATTCCAGCACCGTCCATGCGAAATGAACTGGCGTTATTTCGAAAATAGACACCCCCGTTTGAATCGGGGAGGAAGAAAGTATCCTTATTTACTTTAAGTTTTGCATGAATTGGAAGGTTATTCATTTTAATCCTCCTTACGTTTAGGCATACATTATTACTTTATGTCATGAAATTTGTCCCGTATGAACACAATAAAAAAAGGCTGTAGAATGATTCATTCTACAGCCTTTAATAGGTTAAAAATCTATCAACCTTCTAATAATAATGATTTTGGATCTTCAAGCATATCTTTAACAGCAACAAGGAAGCTAACTGCTTCTTTACCATCAACAATACGGTGATCGTAAGATAGTGCAAGGTACATCATCGGACGGTTTTCCATACGTTCTGCATCAATTGCAACTGGGCGTACTTGGATTTTATGCATTCCTAAAATACCAACTTGAGGGCTATTTAGGATTGGTGTTGACATTAGAGAACCGAATACACCACCGTTTGTAATTGTAAATGTACCACCTTGTAGTTCTTTTAATGAAAGTTTGTTATCGCGTGCTTTCATACCTAAATTACGAATTTCGCTTTCGATTTCAGCGAAGTTTAATTGGTTAGCATCGCGTACAACTGGAACAACTAATCCATCTGGAGCTGCTACTGCAATACCGATATCATAGAATTTTTTGATGATAAGCTCGTCACCTTGAATTTCAGCATTTAATAATGGGAATTGTTTTAATGCTGCAACAACTGCTTTTGTGAAGAATGACATGAAGCCAAGACGTACATCATGTTTTTTCTCGAAAGCATCTTTGCGTTCTTTACGTAATTCCATGATCGCACTCATATCAACTTCGTTAAATGTTGTTAACATTGCAGATGTTTGTTGAACTTCTACAAGACGTTTTGCAATTGTTTGACGGCGGCGGGACATTTTCACACGCTCAACTGGTTTTTCGAATTCAGTTTTTGCAACTGGAGCAGGAGCTGGACTCTTTGGAGCAGCTGGTGCTTCTTTTGGTGCTGCAGCATGAGCTTGTACATCATGTGGTCTCACGCGTCCAAGTGGATCTGTGCTACGTACGTCGTTTAAGTCGATTCCTAATTCACGAGCCATTTTTCTAGCAGCTGGTGATGCGATAGGACGGTTCGTATTTGGTAAGCCTTGTAGACCCGTAGTTTGTTCAGCATTTGGAGCTGCAGCTTTCGGTGCTTCAGCTGTTTCTTGTTTTGGTTGCTCAGCAGCTGGAGCA
This sequence comes from Bacillus cereus group sp. BfR-BA-01524, assembly GCF_022662595.1. Lineage (NCBI taxonomy): Bacteria > Bacillati > Bacillota > Bacilli > Caryophanales > Bacillaceae > Bacillus > Bacillus cereus group sp. BfR-BA-01524. Next base: position 43,733 of record NZ_JAKUDW010000031.1, read on the forward strand.
GGTGTACTTACTGCAACTGGTGCTCCATTAGCATCTAAAATTGCGATAGTTGCGCCAACTTCAACTGTATCCCCAGGTTCGCCTAGTAACTTCGATACAATACCTGAATCTTCTGCAATGATTTCTACATTGACTTTATCAGTTTCAAGCTCAACAACGCTGCCACCTTTCTCAACTTTGTCGCCTACGTTGATAAGCCATTGTGAAATAGTTCCTTCGGTAATAGATTCTGCAAGCTCAGGTACTTTAATTTCGATCATTTTAAATGTCCTCCCCTTATTTGCCTAACGGTGTGTTTTTTCTTCTTTTGTCTTCGGTAATCTCCATTTGTTAGCCGGGCCTTGGGCAGAATATCTGCCCAAGATCAAGCTAGAAATCTTCATTATTACTTTTTAGTTGCTGTAAACTTCAATTTCTTGTTTATCTTGACGGAAGTTATACTTCACATCTAAAGCATGTGCAACAATTAGCTCTTGCTCAGCTTTATGTGCGAATGGATCGCCGCCAGATGGACTAGAGCGATCAGGACGTCCAATGTAACCTGTTTTCACTTTATCTCCAGCAAGTTCGAACAGAATTGGAGCCATGTAATGCCATGCGCCCATATTACGAGGTTCTTCTTGAACCCAAATGATTTCTTCTAAGTTTTTAAAGCGTTTAATAATAGATTGAACTTTCTCAGCAGGGAATGGGTACAATTGCTCAATACGAACGACATGAACTTCGTCTAAGCTGTACTCGTGTTTACCAGACTCGATTTCTGCTGCTAAGTCAATCGCCATTTTACCTGTACTTAAAACAAGACGTTTTACTTTATTTGGTTTCATACCAAGGTTTTCTTGTTCTAAAGCAGGTTGGAAACGTCCTTCGCTTAACTGGCTAGCAGTTGAAAGCGTAAGTGGGTGACGTAACAAGCTCTTCGGCGTCATCAGTACTAATGGTCGAACAGCTTCTGTTCCTAAGATAGATGCTTGACGACGTAGGATATGGAAGTATTGTGCCGCGCTCGTTAAGTTTGCAACTGTCCAGTTATTCTCAGCAGCTAACTGTAAGAAACGCTCTGGACGTGCACTAGAGTGCTCTGGTCCTTGACCTTCATAACCGTGTGGTAATAGAAGAACTAAACCAGATTTTTGACCCCATTTTGCTCTTCCAGCTGAAACATATTGATCAAATAATGCTTGCGCAGTATTTGAGAAGTCACCATATTGCGCTTCCCACATAACAAGAGTTTCTGGAGCGAATACGTTATAACCATATTCGTAACCAACAACAGCAGCCTCTGATAACGGACTGTTATGAACAGAGAATGAAGCATTAATGTTTGGTAAACGGTGTAATGGTGAATATGTTTCATTTGTTTCTGTATCGTGCAGTACGATATGACGGTGTGCGAATGTACCACGCTGTGAATCTTGACCAGTTAAACGAATTGGCGTACCTTCTTGTAAAATAGAAGCGAATGCTAACGATTCAGCAAGTGCCCATTCAATTTTACCGTTCTCTTCAAGAGCATCTTTACGGCGCTCAAGAATTTTCTTCACTTTTGGATATACGTTAAATCCTTCTGGCCAAGATAGTAGACCTTCGTTAATTGCACGAAGTGAGTCAAGTTCAATACCAGTATCGATTGGTTGAATACCTTTTGCAACAACATCTGGCACTTTAACGTGAATTGTTGCATCGCTCGTATCAGCTGGTGGTACTTGTGCATAATCGGATTTTAATTGCTCTTGTATAAACTGTGTAATTGTTTCAACCTCATCTGCATTTAGAACACCAGCAGCTTGTAATTGATCTGCGTAAATTGCTCTTACAGTAGGGTGGTTTTTAATTTTTTTGTACACTTGTGGTTGCGTAACCGCTGGGTCATCCATTTCGTTATGACCATATCGACGGTAACCGATTAAATCGATTAAGAAGTCTTTTTGGAACAACATGCGATATTGAATCGCAAGGTTAGCAGCTGCAAGACAAGCTTCTGGATCATCAGCGTTCACGTGAACAATCGGAATATCGAAACCTTTTGCAAGGTCACTTGAATATTTCGTAGAACGAGAATCATAGCTATCAGTCGTGAAACCAACTGCATTGTTTGCGATAACATGAATCGTTCCGCCTGTTTGATACGCGTTCAATCTGCTTAAGTTCAACGTTTCAGATACAATACCTTGACCAGGGAATGCAGCATCACCATGAACTAAAATTACGAATGATTTTGAAGTGTCTTGATCTGGAAGACCAGATTTTTTACGATTCTCTTGAGCAGCACGTGCGAAACCTTCGACTACAGGATTCACGAACTCAAGATGACTCGGGTTATTTGCTAATGTCACGCGAGTGCTAACTTCTTCGTTACTAACGACTTGTTCTCTACCTAAGTGGTATTTTACGTCGCCAGTCCAGCCAGAATTGGCTACTGCGCTTTCTATTTTTGCATGTTTGAACTCAGCAAACATGTGACTATATGGTTTTTCTAATACGTGAGCAAGTACGCTTAGACGACCGCGGTGAGCCATACCAATCATGACATCCTCTACGCCGTTCTTAGCACCTTCTAGAACAATTTCATCTAAAACAGGTACAAGCATATCAACGCCCTCGATAGAGAAACGTTTTTGCCCAACGAATGTTTTATGCAAGAATTGCTCGAAACCTTCAACAGCTGTTAAACGTTTTAAAAGAGCAGTTCGTTTTTTATTTGATAGTGGTTGACGCAATGAATTTGATTCCACCATTTGATGCAACCACGCGCGTTCTTCACTATCTTGTATATGAGAAAATTCATAAGCTAAAGATTTTGTATAAACGTCTTTTAATCTATGAATTACATCAAGTGCAGTGTGAATACCTTCTGGTGCATCTTGCCATACTGTTTTCGCTGGAATCGCTTTCAAGTCAGCATCGCTCAGTTCACTCATTGCTTTCTCAAGAAGTGATTGTCCATTTGCAGCATCTTCCATCGGGTTAATGTGAGCCAACGTGTGCCCGAAAGAACGAATTTGCTCAACAAGTTGAACGACTTTAAGAATCTTTTCAATGTTACCTGTGTTTTGAGGAGAAAAATGTGTTGCTGTGTTGTCCCCTGTTACGACATCATCTTGAAACGAAGGAGCTCCAAAAATTTCAAAAAGCTCTTGTAATTCCGGATCAACAGAACCTGCTCCAGTTACGTAAAGATCATACTGCTCAATAACATAACCAAGGTTCGGACCGTGGAACTTGGCCCAAGGGTTTGTCGTTGTATTCTTCCTCGTCATTTGTTTAAACCTCCCAATGCATATAATCCTTTTCCATACAAAGGTGCATTTTGCTCTTTTTCAATAAGTAATGAATCAATAATCAATGTAAATGTTTTCTTTACTCTTATGTTATTACAATAATTTACATAATACCAAACACTATTACTTATCTGTTTTGTAAAAAAACATTCACAATAACTTATCACCCAAGTTAATCTTTCACTTTATAAAGTAATTTTACAGAAAAATGGGGTGGATATATTTGGTATGCCTATACTAATAGCTATAATTGTTGCATTTAAATATAGGAAAAATAATTAGAATGTTTTGATAAAAATTAGTTTGAATTATGTATATTGAAATAATAAGCGCTTTCATAGATATTATACAACAATATAACGGAATATAGTATAAAAAATAAAAAATTATGAATTTAGCGTAAACTTTATTTCGATAGTGTTAACTATCGAAAGGAAAATGAAGGATTTCTACAAAAAAAGTTGTTAAACATAAAAAATGGTTCATAACCCGTTAGTTTCTATAAATATGCCAAAAAACACCGTAAAACCAATAACACATTTCATCTAATAAAGAAGAGAATGAAATGTTTTAAAAGGATAAAACAAATATGAAGATATTAAATTTAAAAAAAGTTGAGGAGGAAATATAGTAACGATTACATACAGTGTTCCATGTTTTATTACAAAATAGACGTGCTGAAATCGAACAAGTTTCTTCTATATAAATAGAGTGAAAAATGATTAGGATGAATGTAAAGGAACCTTGACGTAAAGTTTACTTTACATATATACTCGATATATGGGAGGAGGGAGAAATTTCCTTGGAAAATAAAATGGTCGAATACCGAAAGAAATTTGGACTATCTCAAGAAAAACTGGCTGAGAAACTCGGGGTTTCCAGACAAACCATTATCTCAATTGAAAAAGGGAAATACGATCCATCACTTCCGCTAGCATTTGAAATAGCGAAAACATTTCAGACAACGATAGAACATGTATTTATTTATGAAGGAAAAGAAGAGGGGGAATAGGGATGAATTATTCACAAAAGTACTTTGTAATTATGGGTGTTATTTTTCTATTTATGAGTGGATTTATGATATTAACAGGTATAATGACGCATTCTGCACCACCAGCTATAACGTATCCATTGCTTGGAATGATGATTATGAGTTTCTGTCTAAGCTACTTACACCCGCAATTTAAAGAAAAAGACGAGCGAATGAAACTTATTCGTTATAAAGGAATGTTTGTAACCTTTTTTGCATTAACAGCATATTATCTTCTTTTCTCTATCGGCTTAAACTTAAAAATACTTACACTATCTGCTACTGAATTATTGAATATACTTATGGCACTTACAATGAGTACCGTCTTTATCTCATTTGTTGTTTTGGCAAAAAGATATTAAGATGGAAGAGAGAAAGGAAGATTAATATATGCAAATGATGTATGCTTTTGGCATTGGGCTTGTATTATTTTTAGCTGTATTCTTATTTATTCGTAAAGACGTTCAAGGCGGGACGTTAACGAAACGAGGATTTTATAAAATGATCGGCTGTTTAGTTATTATGTTTATTGCGATTATTGTAATGATTGTTTTAATAAGTCGGTCACTATAGAATGTAAAAACGGAACCTTACTGCGGTAAGGTTTTTTTATTATTAAACCTAAAAATTACCACTAAATCCATTTACTATAAATAGCTTATATTATATAATCCAATGAAATGATAGATAAGGAGTGTAGTATATGAATAAAAAAACTATCTTCTATTTATTAACTTGTCTACTACTTGTAGCTAGTACTACTTATATAATATGTAACAAACGAGAACAAGTGCCACCTATGTTAGTATGGGACGAACAAGAATACTATGTTACGAATGAATCTGCCAAAATAGAAGAAGTTGGGCAAAAACTTGGCGAAGTAACAAAGAAAATTAAAACAAGTAAAAAACCTACTAAAAATAAAGAATCTAATACATTACAAGAGAAAACAGAAGTATTCACAATGATTGAGGAAGAAAAAAGTGATTACCCGCCTTTAATCATAAAGGAAGCTTATAGTGATAAATATAGGGTAGTGAGGCCGATGTTGAAGCAAGTATTATGATGAAAAGGAGATTCATATGCAGACAGTAACTTCATATCCGTGGTCGTTAAGAAAAATATTTGTCTTTTTCCTTTGCTTCATCCTTCCGCCAATCGGTGCAATTTATATTTTGATGAATCGAGAGGTGCTACAAAAGAGAGACTTCATGTTATATGTATTATTTGCTGCTATTAATATATCGCTTTGGTTATCGCTTATGATCTTTGATCGGACTATGTGGATGGTAGCAGGGCATTATATAATTGGAGCAGTTGTTATTGTTTTTTCGAATATGAATAAGAGATAAGCCAGCAACCTTAAAGTTGCTGGTTTTTATTTTGCTATTTATAATGAAGAAACAAATTTTTAATAGAGAGTAGTGGGCGTTATGAGATGGAAAGCAGGAACGTTTGAAAAAATAGAAACGAATGACTCATCTATTGAGAAACTCATACATACATTTAAGGAACAAAACGTAAATGGCGGAGCGGTTATAAGCTGTTAAAGTACATAACGAAAATTTTTTCAAAGAAATACCATATTGGAAAGATGGACACGAGCACTTCTTTAGAAGAATCTTTAACTCTTTAGATATAATCAATAGCTTAGAAGAGTTAAAAATACATACGTCAGAAAAATATAAGTTGCATTTTAAAGAGCGATGGGCAGTCATGCTTGATGGTAGCATTGCCGCTCAAATTTTGTCGGGCGGGGCATATGAAGGATTTAAGGAACGACCAGTTATCGCAAAACAATTAGCAGTGAATGTATGTCAATATATGTTCCAAGATCGCTATGAAGATATTAAAGTGTTCGAAAGCTATTGCCCTTGGACAGATTGGTTTTACGATGTTGCATGGGATGCTACTTGGATGGTGTTAGATAGTAGGGAACAGAAAATGTGGTTCATTTGTGCTACGGATACGGATTGATAGAAGAGGGACCTTGTAGGAATGCTGCAAGGTCCTTTATCTTTTGGGAATTAATAGAAAACGAATCATATAAATGTTATACTAAAAAATGTTTGTAATGTCAGTTTCATAATATTGTATGATGCTGACTTACTAGAAAAGATAAGAGGAGAATGAGCGTGCAAAAGATAAAGAGATTATTGCTATTAATGATGGTAGTAGGATTAACAGCAGGTGTTTTAGCAGGGTGTGCAAATCCGAAAGATACTACAGAAGAATTTTTAACAGCGATACAAAAAGGTGATGTAGAAAAGGCTCGTACATTTGTTGAGAGTGACAAGGAATTTAATAAACTAAATGAAAAAACAGATGATGCTGAGGCAAAAGCAATGCTAAGTGCAATTACAAAGAACTTTAAATTTGAAAAGATAGAAGAAGTATCGAAAAAGGATGACAAAGCAGAAGTGAAAGTGAAAATTACATCTGCTGATCTATCCGTTGCTGTAACAAAAGCAGTGGGAGAAGTTATGCCAATGGCTTTCGCTAGCGCATTTAGCGAAGACAAAGAACAATCTGAAAAAGCGATCGAAAAAACAATGACCTCAACTATCATCAAAAACTTAACGGATAAAGATGCAGCAATGGCAACTCGCGAAGTTACCTTGAACTTAAAGAAAAACAAAGATGGCGATTATAAAATCGTTGCAGATGATAACTTGAAAGAAGTATTGTTTGCTAATGCGAAGTCGTTGGAGAAGATGTTTGGTGGAAAGTGATTGAATTAGATAAAAAGAGACACCATATCACGTAGAAGGTTGATATGGTGTCTCTTTTTTATGAACCTGGAGAGGTTTGAACGCACGAAGTTAATTATATAAATTAGATATTATGTTTTTTGAATTCAAGACATAAAGCTAGTTGTAACAGAGGAGGTACTGTATTCTATGTTTTCTTATGCGGATCCTGTAACGTAGAAAGGTAAAATTTCTGGACCAGATTTTAATTAGTGTTCCTTCAGCTTTAATGAGGAGGTGTACGAAGATGTTGTGACTATGCCTGCTGGATACTATTAATTGTGAAGTTAAATAAGACAACAATTTATTAGAAGAAGATTAGTTAGTTTAAGTATCAGATTTAGGTGTTTAACAGGGGTACTAATTAATTTCAGTTCTTCCATGAAAAATTATAGAAAAAGTATGGATAAACAAATTCTTGTTTTAAGTGAATTTTGTAAATGTGGGGGCTGCTTTAAATAAAGATGGTCAAACACTATGTAAATAATTGAGAGTATTAAAATATGCAGAATTGCATATTAAATATTTAAAATCTTATGCTAACCTTATAATGCGAAATATAACATTTGTTGGTAATGATTCATTTTTGAAAGATAAAAAATGAATCATTACAGTGGTATACAATTCACTATCCTATAGCATAAACGATAATAACGAAAGCTATTTGAAGTCCTTTGAAGGAAATAAGTTATTAAAAAAGATTCCATATAGAGAATTTTTTGGGAATTCAGATTCTACAAATGTCATCTTATTTTTAATGTCTTATAAGAGTGACGCCATTAGAGGGCAAAATATTGTAGTTGACTATGGATATACAATTGTATAAATAAATCATCTTGAGAATTAAGGGTGTGGATAATGAGTTTACTAATTAAAGATTTAACAAAGAAATTTGACGAGCATGTTGCAGTGAATAATTTGAATATCGAGATACCAAAAGGTGAAATATTTGGATTCTTGGGCGGGAATGGAGCAGGTAAAACGACTACATTTCGAATGATACTTGGACTTTTATCGAAATCAAGTGGGACCATTTCATGGAATGGTAAACCTATAAATTATGATGTAACGGATAAGATTGGGTATTTACCCGAAGAACGTGGGCTTTATGCGAAAATGACTGTCAAAGAACAAGTTAATTTTTTTGCAAAATTAAAGAACATGAAAAGTAAAGATGCAGAAAAAGAACTTCACTATTGGCTGGAGCGTTTTAATATTACTGAGCATCTGAACAAAAAGGTAGGAGAACTTTCAAAAGGGAATCAGCAAAAAATTCAGCTGATAACAGCGATTATACATAAGCCTGAACTTTTAATTTTAGATGAACCATTTAGTGGTTTAGATCCAGTAAATGTTGAAATGTTAAAAGAAGCTGTTCTTGATATGCAAAAACAAGGGGCGTCGATACTTTTTAGTTCACATCGTATGGAACATGTGGAAGAGTTATGCCAACACATTTGTATCATGCACAAAGGAGTACCTGTTGTTCAAGGAGATATTGCCAAAATTAAAAGTGACTTTGGTAAAAAGAATGTTGTAATCGTTGGCGATCATGACTTTGATCATTTGAAAGAAATAAAAGGTGTAGAAAGTATGAAGAAACGTAAAAATGCAGTTACTCTTAAAATTTCATATGAAGAAGTTTCGCATGTTTTATTTAAAGAGATAACGAAATTAGATTTTGTTAAAAAATTCGCAGTAGAAGAACCTACATTAAATGACATCTTTATTGAGAAAGTAGGTGCACAGCATGAATAGTTTCTGGACGATTTTTTTACAAAACTATAAATCTAAGGTAAAAGCTACATCATATATTGTTATTACAATCATGATTTCTATGTTAATTATAGGAATGATGAATTTTGAAAAAATTTATAACTATTTTGTAGGTAACGAGGAAGAGCAAGTTGTCGTTGTTACAGAAAAAGAAGAATTATATACAACAATTCAACAAGTGTTTAAAAATGTCGATAGTAAGATACATGTTAAACATAGTACGGATAAACAAAAAGCAGAATCAGGTGTTAAAGATGGTGATTATACATATGCAATCGTTGTAGAGGAATTGGATAATAAGCAACTAAAGGCTACGTATATAACTGAGACAGATACAAATCAGCAAGATGTTAGTAAGGTTCAAACGATTTTATCTCAAATACAATCTTCTAATTTCGCGCAGCAATTAAATCTATCACAAGATGAATTAAAGGTGTTAACAATGCCAGTAGAAATTCATACCAAAACTATATCAGATAAGGTTAAAGATGGAAAACATACAGAGGGTGTAGGGATTTTAATTAATACCTTTATCATGCTAAATTATTTAATGATATTATTGTATGCTGCACAATTAGCTACAGATGTTGCAACAGAGAAATCTTCTCGTGTCATGGAGTTAGTTGTTTCAAGTATTTCGCCTACCAAACATTTATATGCGAAGCTATTTTCAACATTATCAGCAGGTATTACGCAAATCATAATTTGGTGTTCGGTCGCAACTGTTGGGTATAAAACATCAGTTAATGATTCGGAAAATGATATTTTAAACAGTATTGATTTTAATTCTATTGCTCCTACTTTAGTGGTGTATGGGATTCTATTCTTCACATTAGGATTCTTATTATATGGCTCATTATCTTGTCTACTCGGCTCTATTATTAGTCGTATAGAGGAATCTTCTCAAGCTGTTATGCCGTTAACATTTATGTTAATTGCTGCTTTATATATCGCACTTTATGGAATGTCAAATCCAAGTAGCACGGTTGTTACCATTACTAGTTATATACCTTTCTTTACTCCTATTGTTATGCTCGTTCGAATTGGATTCCTCAATATCCCAGTATGGGAGATTGCGCTTGCATTAGCGATTCTAATCGCAACAATATGTATGATGATTGGTTTAACGAGTCGTGTTTACCGCGGTGGCGTATTATTATATGGTAAAGGCGCATTTAGTAATATCAAAAGGGCAATCAAGTTAGGGGAAAAATAAGATTGGTTTATTCATATTTAAAAAGACTACATAGTTAATCTATGTAGTTTTTTGTTGTTACGATAATTTTTATATATAAATTATTGTATTAAGCTATTTTTCAAAGAGAACTTTAAAAAGATCCCAAAAGAGAGTAAAGAATCGAGTTCTGGCGAACAACGCAGAGCGATGATTGATATAATTTATGTCTTTCTCCAAAATGAAGACAAGAAGTAGGGGGGGGAATTTAGTTTTAATAATAATCATTTATTTGCTACATAAAGAAAACCCCTTGAATATCAAGGGGTTTTTCCTATGATCCCGACTGGCCTCGAACCAGCGACCTCCACCCTGTCAAGGTGGCGCTCTCCCTGCTGAGCTACGGGATCCCAATTATAAATATTACGATCAGCAATGTGTTTTCATTACATTCGTGTAATCGAAGGATTTGTATAATTTATTGAATATTGTAACATTCGATGTATTCCTATAATAGCAACAAACTTTAATAGTGTAAAGATGTAATTTTCTGGATATTATCATTCCGATTTGTATATAAAAAATAAGCCCCGAAGAGCTTATTTCAATAATAATAATAATATCACTGCAATTATCAATGATATCATCAAAAATACAATCATAAATAATGGAGCTCGTTCATGAGCTATCGTCCTGTAACTGTCATTCCTGCTGTGTAAATTGTATCTACAGAACCGTCAGCACTTACAACTTCAACTTTATAGCGATATGTTCCATTGTCTGAAATGTTTTCGCCATATCCTGTGAAAGTAGAAATTTCATCATTACTTCCAGCTGGAACCCATTGATTTTGCCAATGGAAGAAAGTATCATATTCTCCCCAGTTATCGCCATATTTTTTCTCGATGCTGACATTGTAATGAATATCTTCAGCTCGTTCATTTGTAATTCTTGCAATTACGTTTTGACCAAAGCTATATTCTGTAGCGTGTACTTGAACTGTAACACCATCCAACGTTTCGCTAGGACCACAAATATAACGACAGAACTCGCTTGCTCCGTCAGCATGTGCCTTCGGTGTATCAATGTTCATAGCTGTTAAACCACCTAAAGCTAAAGCTCCTGTTAATAATACTTTACCAAATGTTTTCACTTGAAATTCCCCCTAAGTATATTCTCAATTCGTTCCATAGATATCACATTAAGTAGTTTTATAACATTAATCTAATCGAACGCTTTTTTCCTCGAGTGTATTCGCTATGAATCTTTCATCTTGTAGTAATCTAACCTCTACATAAAATTTCATAGTTTTGATTCCATATATGTATCATGATTTACATAGAACAAATCTGTTAATATGTTTTGGTTATTTGCTTATTCCACCACTCTTTATTACCTTTTATTGGTAAAACGTTGATTTTATTATATACCATTATTATCTATTTACAAGAAAAAATCATACTGTATGCAAAAATGCATAATAAAAAACACTACTTGTATTCTGTAATTCAGAATACAAGTAGTGTTGGGTTTCAATTAATATTTAATTGGAACTTAATGCTAACTTTTTATGTTTAACAGTATACAATATATCATCGTTAATTAAAGTCATAATTGATAAATCTTGTTCAGGGGACGCTCTTCCTGTTGAGCTATGGGATCTTTAAAAGGGAAAGTATAAGCGATTATGAGAGTAATGTATGAAGGGATAATGATGAGAAGCGAATTTAGTAGAAAGTAGTCTTTGGATGTAGAGGTTATATTATTTCCGATACCAATCGAAAGGACCTTCATCACTCAAATCAACAAGAAAAGGGAACAAGAAGTGTAAAGGTAAGCTTATAAGTTCTGGCATAGCGTTCACTGTTTTCTTTGATAGATATTGCCTCCCAAAACAATACGGACAATCTTTTTCAAATGTCATGAGTATCGACCATACATCTTTTACTTTCCATTTCGTTTTACAATACGTACAACGCGCCATTGAGTTCCTCCTCAGTTTAAGGTGTTTTCTAATAGATTCTACTTTATTGTACGAAAGTCATTTGAATTTGATGTGGTAAAATGCAAAACAAGCCTAACCCCGTTCTACATTCAGGAAGGGGCTAGGCTTGTTTTAATTTCGATCAAAGTCTCTTTGTATCAGGCTGTTTATACATTGCCTAGATAGCTTCGCGTTAAATTCGGGAGAATAATTTTTCCATTTTCACTGTATTTTTCGAATAGATCTGATAGGAGAAAAATAAAGTTTTTATACTGTTCGTCATTTTCTTTCGGAGCATAAGACGCTGATAAATTTCTTCCCAAAAACCTTTCATAATCAAAAAGTAAATCATTTTGATATTCTTTAAACTCATACTTTCCATCTTTAAAAAAGCTGTTAAATACTTCTGGATTTTCATCTATTCCACCGCTAAAGCCTTTAAAGTTTGGGCAGGTTTTCTGGCAAATTTCTGCATTCTCTTTAATAAGTGGACTAGTTAAATCTCTACTATTCCAAACAAGAGCAACATTTGCTTTTTGTTTTAAAATTCGTTGGCATTCGATTTTGAAAGCCTCTTTATTAAACCAATGAAATGCTTGGGCAACAGTTACTAAATCTACACTATTTTCTTTTAAAGTGGTATGTTCAGCAGTTGCTTTTATGGATTGAAAACGAGAATATAGTTTTAACGATTGCTCAGCGATCTTCCTCATATCATCATTTGGTTCAACTCCAATAACATGTAAACCACTTTCAAGCAGCTGGTGGCTAAATATCCCCGTACCTGAACCAATATCAGCCACAATCCGATTCCCTTTCAGTTGGTTAGCTGAAAGCAAGTAATCAATATATTCATTAGGATAACTAGGGCGATATTTTGCATATATATCGGCCCTGTCAGTAAAATTTTCTGTTGTTTTCACAGTACTACCTTCTTTCTTACGATATTATGTACAGAAATAGAAATTAAATATGAATTCCGGCATAAGTCTCTAAGTCTACAACTTAAGAGTCCAGCTAAATAGAAAGCCTCAGTTTCTTTATTCAAATATCCTTTATCCGTTTAGTATACTATTTTAGATAATATCTTCCAAAAGACTAGAATGGCTTACTCAATTATGTTTTAAAGTGTATATTTTTATGGATTTATTTAATAATTTATGAGCGATTGTATGTCGTATTACGTTTACGTAGGTAAGAGATTTTCATTTTTGCTATTTAAATTGGCCAATATATCCTTTTTACAATTTACTGAAAATCATGTATAACAGAGATACATGATTATTTTATCTCGCTATTTGCGGGCAGTAAGATCCCTTACCTCGAAATTCAGCAAAAGCAAAGAAGTTAGGTTGGAGTCGGGCTGCCCGTAAAAGTCCGATTAGTGAGGGTTGATGAAAGTTTCACTTTATAAATATTCAGAAGTAGAGGGAGAAAAGTTGTAATGGTAAGAAAAACGTTCAAGATGCGCGTGTCTAAAAATAGAACGATTTCGATTAATGGATCGATTCTTGATGTGGATGTTACACATGATGAATTTTTACAAGAGTTTGTTGAGTGGGTTGATTCTAAAGGTTGGTCGTTTATGGGGATAACGGATGAGATTACGCCCGAGGAAGCTAGTCAAAAGTTAATAGATTCGTTGATTGATGAGAAGGATAAGAAAGAGTAATTCCTTCTTATTTTTATTGTATATTTATGTTCTTCATCGTAAAAATATGATATAGTAAAAAATAGTGAAAATTCTTCCAGTTTAATACAAATTACATATGATTGGTAGATTTATTATTTTGTTAGGGGAGTAAATGGAAAAGGGAGAGTCATATGGTAAATTTTAAGAAAATTTTGGTTTTTATTACAGTTATTTGTTTGTTTTTGTTGACACCTATGACATTGCGTGCTGAGACGAATATTGGAGTAAATCCAGAACAAGTTGCACCACCACCTGTGGAAGGACCGAATGTTTTTAGTCAGTTTGCAACGACAATCGATGCGAAAACAGGAGATGTTTTGTATGACAAAAACGCATATCACCGTGCATTTCCTGCTAGTACGACGAAAGTGTTAACAGCGATTTTACTCATGGAGCATACGAAGCCAGAGGATCAATTTACATTTTCACAATTAGCGTTAGATCAAGAGAAGAGTAATTATCAAATTGAGTTTCAACCTGGAGAGACAATTAATAGAAATACTGCGCTTATGATTTTAATGGTGCTGAGTGCGAATGATGTGTCGTATGCGATTGCGGAGCGGATTGGCGGGAGTGTTGAGAATTTCGCCAATATGATGAATGAGAAAGCGAAGCAATTAGGGGCGAAAGATAGCCACTTTGTAACACCGAATGGATTGCATGATCCGAACCATTATACGACGCCGTATGATATGGCTATGATTACGAGAGGTGTGCAAAAATATCCTGAAATTTTACAAGCGATGAATACGAAACGAACGACAGTTACGACGTCTAGCCAGACGGTGTCTATTTTTAATAAATCTACTTATTTTGAAAATCCATATAGTATTGGTGGTAAGACGGGGTTTACGAATGAAGCGCGTAATACACTTGTTTTATTAAATGAGAAAGATGGAAATCGTATTATAAATGTAGTAATGGCTTCTCAAAGACCTGAAATTTATGAAGATTTGAAGCAAATGGCGGATTATTCTTTCGGTCAATTTACGAAGCAAACAGTGCTCGATAAACATAATTGGCATCAAAAAACAACATATTTAAATAAAGATGTTAGTTCTGAGTTGGAAAAAAGTGCAGAACTTATGCTTAAGAAAGATGAAGGGAAAAATGTGAAAACTATTTTCCGGGCAGCTTCATTAGATAAAGAATCTTTGTATCATAAAGGAATACATCGTGGTGAGGTAGTTGGTGCAGTTGATATTACGAAAAATAATCAAACAATTGCGACGGTAAATGTTCTTTCAACAGAAGATGTCACTTTTGCGATGCCTAAAAAAGATACAATTGCATCTGAAGAAAAAGAGTCAAATGTGAAAGTAATAAGTGTTGGGATAGGCGCAATTGTATTATTTGGAGCCATTTTATATGTAGTGCTACGCCGAAATACAAAAGGAATGAAAACAGAAGAAAAATAACGTAGTAGTAAAAAGACTGTGGAGAGATTTTGTCACAGTCTTTTTTTATACTAAAGAGACATTTAACTAATAATTGTAAATTTTCTTATTGCAATAACTTAAAGTTCGTTATATCATTTACTTGTGTTCTTGTTAAAGAACAAAATGAACATTGCATACTTCAAATAATATAAAACAACGGAGAGGGAGAGAGACGATGAAATTAATTTGGAAGGTAATTAGCAACGCAATCTCATTTGTTTTATTTGCATTGATGGTTTTTTTAGCTTTTGTAGTTATTTCTTCAAAAGCGAGCGGTGGTGATCCGACAGTGATGGGATACCAATTTAAGAGTGTTCTTTCAGGATCAATGGAGCCGACGTTTTTAACAGGATCAATCATTGCAATAGAACCAAACAAAGATGGTTCTAAATATCAAAAAGGTGATGTTATTACCTTTAAAGAGAAAGATCAAAAAATTATCACTCACCGTATTATCGGTGTGAAAGATACAAATGGAAAAGTAATGTATGAAACAAAAGGGGATAACAACAACGGACCAGATTTAGAGCCAGTACTTGCAGAAAATGTAGTTGGAAAGTATGCAGATATTACAGTTCCGTACGTTGGTTATTTACTGAATTATGCGAATTCAAAAGCGGGAGCAGCATTACTTCTTATTATTCCAGGAGTCTTTTTACTTGGTTATTCCGCGATTTCTATTTTTGGGGCTATTCGTAGCATTGACGGAGAAAAGAAAGATAAAAAAGTAGAACAATCCGTCTAGTTCGTTTGGTTATACTTTCCGTTTAGGAAGTTAACAAATATATATATTAAGGGGATATGGACATGACTTTAAAGAAAAAATTAGGAATGGGTATTACATCAGCAGTACTAGGAGCAGCGTTAGTTGGTGGAGGAACATTTGCGTTTTTCAGTGATAAAGAAGTGTCAAACAATACATTTGCGGCTGGGACACTGGATTTAGCATTAAATCCATCAACAGTTGTTAACGTATCGAATTTAAAACCTGGGGATACAATTGAAAAAGAATTTAAACTAGAAAATAAAGGCTCTTTAGATATTAAAAAGGTTCTACTGAAAACAGATTATAATGTAGAAGATGTAAAGAAAGATAATAAAGATGATTTTGGTAAACATATTAAAGTAACATTCTTAAAAAATGTAGATAAGCATGAGACAATTGTGAAACAAACTACTTTAGATAAATTAAAAGGTGACACACTTACAGCTGTAGATAATGATTTATCGGCTTGGTTCTGGGATGAAAAAGGTATTTCAGCAGGTAAATCTGATAAATTCAAAGTGAAATTTGAGTTCGTTGATAATGGAAAAGATCAAAATCAATTCCAAGGCGATAAGTTACAATTAAATTGGACGTTTGATGCACAACAAACAGCAGGTGAAGAAAGATAATAACAAAAAGGGCTATCACATGGATAGCCCTTTTTCTATTTTTCTAGTATTTGTCTATCAATTTTAATAGTTCTTTACTATAATATAGATAATGTTCTGTATAAAGAACGTAATGTTCGATGGGGGAGATTAAGATGCTGAAAAGACCGCGGAATTTTAAAAAGATGCTTATATTGCCGTGTATGTGTTCTATTACGTTTTATTTAGGATCTCAAATTATGACGCATACAGAAGCGGCGTTCATTCATGAAACGAAAGTGGAAGCGACGCTTTCTACAGCAATTATATTTCCGAAAACAGTTAATATGTTAAAAGAGCAATCTGAGAAACATAAACAGTTTATTGAGCGTGAGTATGGAACGATGAAGGGGAAATCGAAAGCAACTTCTATTGAAGAAATAAAACAGGCGATTTCTGTATGGCAACAAGGGCGTGAGAAAATTGTTGCTGAGAAGGAAGCTCTGCAAAATGTATATACTGAAATAGAGGCTCCTTACAATCAAATACAAGAAGAATTAAAGGTAAATAAAGATGAGTCGATGCAGCAAGTGTCCGTATATGTAAATGAAGGCTTTCGCAGTATCAAAGAGAAACGTGACTATATTGAGAAAGAAATTAGCTTGAAAGCTATTGATGAGCAAATTCAGGCTCTTCAGCAACAATTAAACGTTGCAATTGAAG
>NZ_JAKUDW010000032.1:0-60271 GCF_022662595.1 Bacillus cereus group sp. BfR-BA-01524
AAAGAAAATCAAGAAAATCTTATTTTCAGTGGACGTCAAGTATATGAAGAAAGACATAAGCAGTTCTTTAAAGAAGCGCCAATGTCACAAAAGTTATTAGGAATGGGTTATGCAGGTAACTTTAAATATAATGAACAAAAGCAGCCAGATCCAAAACTAATTGAAATGGACTTCCATGATTGGTTTTATGATTTCGGGATTATTGGCTTTGTATTACTAATGATTCCATTTATTTATTACGGGCTAAGAATTCTACTAGCATTTGCTACGAGATTTAAGGACATATTTAATATAAAATATGGAATGATTTCAGCAAGCTTATTGTTAGCGTTAGGTATTGCTTATATTGCAGGACATATTTTAACAGCACCAGGAGTTGGGATATACTTTGTAGTGGTGTTAGCTTATCTAATAGTAGACCTAGAAATTGAATGATAAAAATAAAAGCTAACTTTTGTTAGCTTTTATTTTTTAGTACAGTAAAATAAAAATAGATGGAAACGTAGCGAGGATTTAAAGGAGGAAAAAATATGAGAATATTGCATATGAATGCAGGAGCAGAAGATGGGGGAGGGAAAACACATATTATTTCACTTCTCGATCAGTTTCCAACTGGTGAAGTAGAATTAGCAGTATTTGAAGATGGAATTGTTGCGAAGGAAGCAAGGGAGTTAGGGATAAAAGTCCATGTGTTTTCACAAAAATCGCGCTATGATTTATCCATTTTAAAGAATATAAGTGATTTTATTAATAAAGAAAAATTTGATGTAGTTCATACGCATGGTCCTAGGGCTAATTTCTATGTTTCTTTAATGAAAAAGAGAATAAAGGCAAAATGGGTAACGACTATTCATAGTGATCCATTTCAAGACTTTACTAAACAGGGCTTAAAAGGTTGGATTTTTACGAAATTAAATTTGAAAGCCTTAAAAAATATAGACTTATTTTTCGTTGTAACAAATAGATTGAAAAAAAGCTTGGCAGCATTAGGCATTTCAAATGACAAGATGCATGTTATTTATAATGGAATTGAATACGATCAGGAAAAAGCAGAAGGCTATAATAAAAAAGAAATGTTCAATATTGATGAAGATGTATTTACGGCAATTCAAGTAGCACGATTACATCCTGTCAAAGGACATGAAGTTTTATTCGATGCGTTACAACAAACAAAATTAGAGAAAATTAAAGTATTATTAGTTGGAGATGGCCCATTAGAAGAAAATCTAAAGTCATTAGCTACTGAAAAAGGGATTAACGATAAAGTAGAGTTTTTAGGACATCGTCAAGATGTAAAACAATTATTTGCGTCGTCACATGTAAATTTATTAACTTCCCATAGTGAAGGGTTCCCACTAGTTTTATTAGAAGCGGCAAACCAACGTGTACCATCAATTGTGACTAGAGCTGGAGAAATTGAACCATTAATCGTAGATGAAACTTACGGATGGATTGTGCCAACAGGTGATGGAAAGGCATTGGCATTAGCTTTAGAAGAAGCGTATGATAAGTGGAAGACCGGAGAGTTAGCAGCAATGGGTAAACATATTTATGAGCATGCTACTATGGACTTCTCACTTCAAAAACTATATGACGATACAAAAGAAACATATAAGCAATTAATAGCGAAAAACTTGTAATGATAGAGAGGATAGTTAACTATGGCAGTACAAACAGTTGATATTCTAGGCGTTCCTTTTTCTACAATGACAATGGATGAAACGGTCCAATATTTAAAAGAACAACTAGAAGCGGAGCGAACTCATACGTTTCAGGTAGTAACAGCAAATCCTGAAATTGTTATGTGCGCAAAAAAGGATGAAAAGTTCTATCAAACATTATTGAATACAGATTTAATTACACCTGATGGTATTGGGGTTGTAAAGGCAAGTGGCATGCTTGGTACACCTTTAAAAGAGCGTGTAGCAGGTTTTGATTTAATGTGTAATTTACTTGCGAAGTTATCAGAGGATAGTAAACCAGTATCTGTTTTCTTATTAGGTGCAAAGCCGCATGTTGTACAAGCTGCAGCAGATCACTTAACAAAGACATATTCAGCTGTATCCATCGCCGGGACACAAGATGGTTATTTTAAACAAGAAGACGAAGAAAATATCATTTCTCGCATTCAAGAAGCAAAACCAGATTTATTACTTGTTGCACTCGGTTTCCCAAGACAAGAGAACTTTATCCAAAACAATAAGCATCGTTTAGAAACGAAAATGGCTGTTGGAGTAGGCGGAAGTTTAGACGTATGGGCTGGAGAGGTAAAACGTGCACCAAAATGGATTCAAGCGATTCATTTAGAGTGGTTTTATAGATTATGCAGTAATCCAACACGCTGGCGTCGTCAGTTAGTATTAGCGGAATTTTTAAAAGAAGTAATGCGTTCGAAAAAGTAGCGAAATATCGCTGCTTTTTTATTTGTTCGTTTTTAATAAATTGAAAATTTAATCAGTGAGGCATCTCTACTGATTATTAGCCCTCACCAATCGGGATAGGCGTTTTACTTTTTGGGAATGATGAAGGAGAAATTTTTTACACAAAAGTATTTTACTTATACAATTTACACATGTAAAATGATGTGTAAAGACACCTGTGTGAGGAGGACTTCTAGTGGGCAAGGTAAAAGAAATTTCGAAGCGCAAACTACTTGGTATAGCTGGGCTTGGATGGCTATTTGATGCAATGGATGTCGGAATGCTTTCATTTGTAATGGTAGCCTTGCAAAAGGATTGGGGATTAACGAGCCAGGAAATGGGATGGATAGGTAGTATTAACTCAATCGGTATGGCAGTAGGAGCGCTTATTTTTGGGATACTATCAGATAAAATAGGGCGAAAATCAGTCTTTATTATTACATTATTATTATTTTCTATCGGTAGTGGTTTAACTGCGTTAACGACGACACTCGCGATGTTTCTCGTTTTACGCTTTGTAATTGGTATGGGGCTTGGCGGAGAGCTTCCGGTTGCCTCTACACTAGTATCAGAGAGTGTTGAAGCACATGAGCGTGGGAAAATTGTTGTGTTATTAGAAAGTTTTTGGGCAGGTGGATGGTTAATTGCAGCTCTTATCTCGTATTTTGTTATTCCGAAATATGGTTGGGAAGTCGCGATGGTATTGAGTGCAGTTCCAGCACTATATGCTTTATATTTAAGATGGAATTTACCGGATTCCCCAAGGTTCCAAAAAGTTGAAAAAAGACCATCTGTTATTGAAAATATAAAATCAGTTTGGTCTGGGGAATATCGTAAAGCAACAATTATGCTATGGATTCTATGGTTTTGTGTTGTCTTTTCCTATTATGGAATGTTCCTTTGGTTACCAAGTGTAATGGTGCTAAAAGGATTTAGTTTAATAAAAAGTTTCCAATACGTACTTATTATGACATTAGCTCAACTTCCAGGATATTTCACTGCTGCTTGGTTTATTGAACGTCTCGGTCGTAAATTTGTTTTGGTTACGTATTTAATCGGAACAGCCTGCAGTGCCTATTTGTTTGGGGTTGCGGATTCATTAACAGTATTAATCGTGGCAGGTATGTTACTATCCTTCTTTAACTTAGGTGCTTGGGGAGCATTATACGCCTATACACCTGAGCAGTATCCAACCGTTATTCGTGGTACAGGTGCAGGAATGGCAGCAGCATTTGGGCGTATTGGTGGTATTCTTGGGCCACTATTAGTGGGGTATTTAGTTGCCTCAGAAGCTTCACTATCATTAATATTTACGATTTTCTGCGGATCAATTTTAATTGGTGTATTCGCTGTAGTAATACTTGGACAGGAAACGAAGCAACGAGAATTAGTATAAAATGAAATTTTAAACGTATCCCTGACCGTTTATTATCCTACACTACTCGGCTCTTTCTAGGCAGTTAATGTAGGATAAAAGGGGAGAGGAAACCGAAGTGGTTTCCTTTTTTCTGTTTTTTTAGATAAATAATGGTATAGTAAGAAAAAGGGATTATTTCTTATAAAAGCGAATGTATACAGCAGGACATATGGACAAAGAATTAGGTGGTTGAAGAAATGAAAATTTTACTGATCATGGAAGAGGCAGAAGAGAGAAGAGAGTTAGCTGAAAATTTCACTGAAAATATGAGAAATGTAGAATGTTTTGAAGCAAAGACAGGAACAGAATCTTTATTTATGATGAAAAAACATATACCAGACTTTGTTTTTTTAAGTTCCAAATTACTAGATGGTACTGGTTTTGAATATGCAAGTTTATTACGAGAAATAAATTGCTATACAAAATTTATTTTTGTAGGTGAAAACATAGAGGAATCTATTACAGCTTTTCGTTTCCAAGCATTTTATTATTTATTACGACCATTTCGTGAAGAAGATTTACAATTTCTTTTATATAAAATAGGTAAAGAACAAGGTGAGAAAGCAAAGAGTTATTTGCGGAAACTACCGATAGAAAGTCAAGAGGGTATACGATATATGCTCCCAGAAGATATTGTATATGTAAGTAAAAATAAAGAAAATAAAACTGTTTCAATTTACACAACGAATAATCAGTATATTTCAACATATACACTTCAGGAATTAGAAAATAAGCTAAATGCATATGATTTTTTACGTGTGCATAAAAGCTATTTAATTAATATGTCATATGTAAAAGAACTGAAACCTTATTATAATGGCACGTATAATTTGTATTTAGATAGGTATGATGAGCAACCGATTCCAGTCAGTCGTAATTATGTAAAACGCCTTCGAAATAACATTGAATTATAGTAGGTAATGATAGTATTTTAACATGATAAACTGAAAATCCTTCATGATAAGGAGGATTCAAGTTAAATATTCAGAAAATTTAGTACAATCTCCACTAAGAAATAGTATTGGGGGAATTGTATGTGAAGACATTGAAATCGATCTTACTTTGGGGCGTTATTACAGCAGTAGGAGCAGGTGCTTTTGGGGTAATAGCTTTATCACAAGGTGAAACCATTAATGCTGTATGGCTCTTAGTAGCTGCCGTATGTGTATATGCAGTTGCTTATCGTTTTTATAGTAGATTTATAGCGAGAAAGGTTTTTAATTTAGATGATAATCGGCAAACACCAGCCCATACATTAAACGATGGGAAAGACTATGTTCCAACAAATAAGTGGGTATTGTTTGGGCATCACTTTGCAGCGATTGCTGGGGCGGGACCTTTAGTAGGACCGATTTTAGCAGCACAAATGGGATATTTACCAGGGACCATTTGGATTATCGTTGGGGTAGTTGTTGCGGGGGCTGTCCAAGATTTTGTCATTTTATTTGCTTCGATGAGACGTAATGGTAAATCGTTAGGAGAAATGATCAAGGATGAGATTGGACCTGTTACAGGACTAATTGCAATGATAGGTATTTTAGGAATTATGATTATTTTATTAGCAGTATTAGCGTTAGTCGTAGTAAAGGCACTGATCGGAAGTCCTTGGGGAATGTTTACGATAGCAGCAACTATTCCTATCGCTATTTTAATGGGAGTTTATATGCGCTATATTAGGCCTGGTCGTGTTGGAGAAGGGTCAGTAATTGGTATTATCCTACTTATTTTATCTCTTATTGGAGGACAGTATGTAGCAGAAAATCCAACACTTGCAAGTATGTTCACATTTAGTGGTGAAACAATTGCTATTATGCTTATTGTATATGGATTTATTGCATCTGCATTACCAGTTTGGATGTTATTAGCACCACGTGATTATTTAAGTACGTTTTTAAAAGTTGGAACAATCGTTGGCTTGGCGATTGGCATTTTAATTGTAGCACCCGATTTACAAATGCCAGCAGTTTCGCAATTTATTGATGGAACTGGTCCTGTTTTCTCCGGTAATTTATTCCCGTTCTTATTCATTACGATTGCCTGTGGTGCGGTCTCTGGATTCCATGCTCTCGTTTCATCTGGTACAACTCCAAAAATGATTGAGCAAGAGGGACATGCACAGCCAATCGGTTACGGAGCAATGTTAATGGAGTCGTTTGTAGCAGCGATGGCAATGATTGCAGCTTGTGTATTAACGCCAGGAACTTATTTTGCGATTAATAGTCCGGCGGCACTTATTGGTACGGATGTATCGCAGGCAGCTCAAGTTATTTCTTCATGGGGATTTGCTATTACACCAAATGAACTAAAAGAACTTGCTGTAAATGTTGGAGAGCAAACAATTTTATCACGTACAGGTGGCGCACCAACGTTAGCGATAGGTATGGCATATATTTTCTCACAAGTAATAGGTGGAACGGCGATGATGGCATTCTGGTATCATTTTGCCATTCTTTTTGAAGCACTATTTATTTTAACAACGATTGACGCAGGAACGCGTGTAGGACGATTTATGATTCAAGATATTTTAGGGCATGTATATAAGCCGTTTGCGAAAACAGATTCTACATTAGCGAATGTAATAGCTACAACGTTATGTGTATTAGGGTGGGGATATTTCTTATACCAAGGGGTAATAGATCCGCTCGGTGGAATTAATACATTATGGCCACTTTTCGGTATTGCAAATCAAATGTTAGCGGGTATCGCATTATTACTTGGAACGACAATTTTGTTCAAAATGGGGAAAAAGGCGTATGTTTGGGTAACACTTATTCCAACTGTGGGATTGCTTATTGTAACGATGACAGCTGGTTATCAAAAGCTATTTCACGAAAATCCTAAAATCGGATTTCTATCTCACGCGAAGGTATTCCAGGGAGCGTTAGATGAAGGAAAAGTGTTAGCACCAGCTAAAAATGTTTCTCAAATGAAGCAAATTATTTTTAATGATTATATCGATGCAGCGCTTTGTGGGATTTTTATGATAGTTGTAATTGCTGTGTTAATTTCAGCACTTCGAATTTGGATCCAAGTATTAAGAAATAAGCCAATGCCGTTAAAAGAGGCACCATATATTCCTAGAGATGAAAGTGAGTCGAGGAACTATGCTTAAAAAGCTGTGGCAAGTATGGGAGGAAAGGAAGCGCTTTATTAGTTTGCTTGTTGGGGTACCAAGTTATGAAGTATACGTAGAGCATATGAAAAAGCATCATCCAGAAGAAGAGGTTGTATGTCAAAAGCAGTTTTTTGCTGAGGCACAAGAAGCGAGATTTAACGCAAAGGGTGGAAAAATATCACGTTGTTGTTAATGAAAAAGGGCGAGCTTTCGCCCTTTTTATTTTTTTGCTGTTCCACGTGAAACAGCAAAAATAAACAAAAAACTTTGGGAATTAAAGGTATTTCGTATACAATAAAGTAAGGAAAGGGATAGATAGAAAAGTAAGGAGATTATTTTATGTTAAGGGACTTATTTGTAAATACAACAATTATTCTTTCCTTTATTTTTGTTGGAGGTCAGCTTTTAAGAGATAAGCCGTTAAAAGAAGGATTCTCTTTTGGGCAGAAATGTGTAGTGGGCATTTTTACTGGGATATTAGGTATATTACTAATGTATTTCGGTGTTCATGTTGGTACTATCCTATTGGATTTACGCTACTTAGCAGTTATTCTAGCTGTTATTATTGGAGGGCCGATAGCGAGTACTATAACAATTGGTATGATTTTAGTAACAAGGCTGTTGTTTATGGATTATTCATTAGCTTCTCAAGTGGCTTTTTATACAATCATTGCGATAGGAATAGGGAGTATCTTTATTTCGCGAATGAAGCTTTCTTTAGGGGAAAAGTGGGTATGGTTACACGCATATATTTTATCTATTCTAATCCCAGCGTTATATATATGGCTAATTAAAGACATTCACATAGTGGGATTATATTTAATTTCTAGTATTATTACAGGTTACATAACATTCATAAGTGCAAAATATGTTTTACAATCCAATGGGTTATTTCAAACGATGAAGCAATACGCAACGATAGATGCATTGACAAGCCTAGGAAACGTAAGACAATTTGATTTAGAGATGAATCGTCATATTGGTAATAAGCGTATGAAAAATGATTCACTTTGTTTACTACTTATAGATATTGACCACTTTAAGCATGTAAATGATACGTATGGGCACCCAGCGGGAGACGAAGTGTTAAAACAAGTAGGGCATATTTTGCGAGAAATGTCAGCATTTCCGGATTTGGTTTTTCGAAAGGGTGGAGAGGAGTTTGCGCTTTTGATACCAAGGAAAGGAATAGCTTATGGAATTCGTATTGGGGAACAAACTCGTATAGCTGTTGAAAAACATTCATTTCAATTGTTAGATGGAACGAAAATAAAAATTACAGTTTCGGTAGGGATTTCAGAATATAAAGAATCACCAGAGCAATTTATTCAAGCGGCGGATGATGCGTTATACTACTCGAAACGAAATGGTAGAAATAAGGTTAGTTCTGCATCTTAAAGATAAGATGACCAGAAGACATAAAGCTTATAAAAACACTCACAGAGGCAATGTATGAACCTTGTGAGTGTTTTTATTTATATATTAGACAAGTTCTTTTGATACAACGAATTTACGATATGCACCATGGTGAGTTGGACCTACGTATTCGTTAATTTTGAATGAGTAACGAATAGCAGCTGTGATGAATTCTTTAGCAGTTTTTACTGCTTCTTTCACAGGTTTTCCTTTTGCAAGTTCTGCTGTAATTGCAGCAGAATATGTACAACCTGCACCGTGTGTATTGGTTGTATCGATTTTTTCTGATTCTAGAAGATCGAATGTTTCTCCATCGTATAGGACGTCGATTGCAGTTTCTGTACCAAGTTTGCTTCCGCCTTTAATTAGTACGTATTTGGCACCTAAAGCATGGATTTTCTTCGCTGCTTCTTTCATGTCCTCAAGAGAATTAATTTTCACACCGCTTAATTGGTAAGCTTCAAATAAGTTTGGCGTTACAACTAATGCCTTTGGCACAAGAACGTCACGTAAGCAATCGTTCGTTTCAGGATGTAATGCTTCATCTGCACCTTTACATACCATAACAGGGTCAACTACTACATTTTTGAAATTGTGCTTTTCAATTGTTTCTGCAACCATTTCAATAATTTCTACTGATCCAAGCATACCTGTTTTTAAAGCGTCTACGCCAACACCTTCAATTGTTGTTTCTAATTGTGGTTTTAATGTAGAAGCTGGGATTGGAAATACGTTATGTGCCCAACCGTTATGTGGATCCATCGTTACGATTGTTGTAAGAGATGTCATTCCGTATACGCCAAGTTCTTGGAATGTTTTTAAATCTGCTTGTATACCAGCACCGCCACTTGTGTCAGAACCAGCGATAGTAAGTGCTTTATTTAATGTCATTATGAAAGCCCCCTCAAGTGATATAATGAAAACTATGTTTTCACCATTATATCAATGTTACGAATAAGTACAAAGTGAAAAGTAGATGATTTATTTTAAGAGCTATTTAAAATCTTGTATGCAGGAGACTGAGTATGTTTCGAGATAATCGTACAAATGAATTAGTTATATTAAAGGAAATTGCAGAAACTTTAAATACATCAAATGATACATATCATGTATTGCAAGCTGTCCTAGAGAAATTACTAAGTGTGACAGGCTTAACGACAGGATGGATTTTTCTTGCGGATGAAAATGGGAAGTATACGAAGTTGATTGATTACCAATTACCAGAGGCACTTACATATGAAAATAAACGCCCGATGTGCGAAGGTGAGTGTTGGTGTTTACGAGGTTTTGTAGATGGGAAATTAGAGAGAGCCGTTAATATTATTGAATGTAAAAGAATTAATAATGCAATTGAATATAATTGGGGAGATACGGAGGGTATTCTTCATCATGCTACGGTTCCTTTAAAAGCTGGAGGAGAAAAATTTGGGTTGTTAAATGTTGCAAGTCCGGGTAAAACACATTTTTCGGAAGAAGAATTAGTATTACTCCAATCGGTTGCTTTCCAAATTGGTACGGCTTTAAAGCGAACAAAATTATATGAAAATGAAAAGAGAAGAGCACATTATTATGTGAAATTAGAGCGTTTCATTCAAGATTTAAAAACGATTCATAAGTTTAATGTACTACCTGAAAAGGTGGTAAATCACGTAGGTGAGGTATTTCAATGGAATCAAGTGGCACTTTTTATTAGGGAGGAAAAAGAACTATCTTTGCGAGCGTCTTACGTTCAGGAAGAGTTACAAGAGGATGTAAAAGAGGCGGCCAAGAAGGCGTTAGAACAAGATGAACCAGTTCTAATAAAACATCAAATAGGACATAATGTACATCTAAATCGAGCTGTTATCGCTACGCCAATACATATTCAAAACCATATATTTGGTGTTTTATGTGTTAGCTTGAATAATGGAGAGTTTGATGCTAATACAATAGATGTAATTCAAGCACTATCGAACCATGTTTCGTTAATAATAGAGAATTTGAGGTTAAACGAGCAGCGCCGTGAACTTGTACGAATGGAAGAAAGAAATCGGCTAGCAAGAGATTTACATGATTCTGTTTCGCAAAAATTATTTTCATTAACCTTTATGACAAAAGGCGCCGAGGCAGTTTTAAAAGGTAAAAATGAAAAGGTAGATCAATCTTTGCATGAGATGCGTGAACTTGCGCAAGGAGCTTTGAAAGAAATGAGGACATTAATTTGGCAGCTTCGTCCGGCAGGATTAGAAAAAGGATTATTGCCAGCTCTAAAGCAGTACGGTGAAAATTTGGGACTGAAAATTAGGGAGCAAGTTACAGGTGTTCGTGATTTACCTCGTGTAGTAGAAGAAGCTTTGTGGCGCATTGGCCAAGAAGCACTGAACAATGTAAGTAAGCATGCAGGTGTAAAAGAAGCGACGATTTATTTTACAGTGAATGAGAAAAATGTATCATTAGAAATAGTTGATCAAGGAAAGGGCTTTGTGGAAAAGAATATAAAAGAAAAGAAATCACTAGGTATGACTACGATGCGTGAAAGAGTAGAATTAGTTGGTGGAACAATTAAAATTGTAAGTAGTAATAAACGAACGAGCGTAAAAGTAAATGTACCATTATGATGTGAAAATGAGGGAAGTTTGTGAAAATAAAAGTATTGTTAGTTGATGATCATACAGTCGTTTTAAAAGGATTAGCATTTTTCTTAAGTACGCAAGAAGATTTAGAGTTAGTTGGAGAAGCGAATAATGGGAAAGAAGCGTTAGTGAAAGTAGGAGAAACAAATCCTGATGTTATATTAATGGATTTATATATGCCTGAAATGGATGGTGTTGAGGCGACGGCATATATTAAAAAAGAGTATCCAAATGTGAAAGTAATTGTGTTAACTAGCTTTTCTGATCAGGCGCATGTGTTACCTGCATTAAGGGCTGGAGCAAGTGGATATATTTTAAAAGATGTAGAACCGGATCAGCTTGTTGAAGCTATTCGAAGCGCATATAAAGGTAATATTCAATTACATCCGGATATAGCAAATGCTCTTCTCTCTCAAACATTACCTGTAGAAGAAAAGGAAGAAGAGCCTTTTATTCAAGTGGATGTACTAACAGCGAGAGAAAATGAAGTATTGCAGCTATTAGCGAAAGGGATGAGCAATAAGGAAATTGCATCTGTTTTAGTTATTACAGAAAAGACAGTTAAGGCGCATGTAAGTAGCATTTTGAGTAAGTTGAATTTATCTGATCGTACGCAAGCGGCATTATATGCAGTGAAAAATGGAATTGTATAAGACGAAAGTCGTAAGACCTAGTTCGCCTTTAGAAGGTGGACTTTTTTTATGGAAAAATACGTCTATGTGAGGACGAAATTGTCCTGATATAAAGATAAAATATGTTTGTAAGCAACAAAACAACAATTACAAGGGATACCTTTTTTGAAAGCATATAACAACATAAGAGTGAGTACTAGGAGGAAGAAATAATGGCAACAGTTTTATTCGTTAAAGCAAACAACCGTCCAGCGGAACAAGCAGTTAGTGTGAAATTATATGAGGCATTTTTAGCAAACTATAAAGAAGCACATCCAAATGATACAGTGGTAGAACTGGATTTATATAAAGAAGAATTACCATATGTAGGTGTAGACATGATCAATGGTACATTCAAGGCAGGTAAAGGATTTGATTTAACAGAAGAAGAGGCAAAAGCAGTAGCAGTTGCTGATAAGTATTTAAATCAATTCCTAGAAGCTGATAAAGTTGTTTTCGGCTTCCCATTATGGAACTTAACGATTCCAGCAGTGCTACACACATATATTGATTATTTAAACCGTGCTGGTAAAACGTTCAAATATACACCAGAAGGTCCAGTTGGCCTAATCGGAGATAAGAAGATTGCATTATTAAATGCACGAGGCGGCGTATATTCAGAAGGTCCAGCAGCTGAGGTAGAAATGGCTGTTAAATATGTAGCAAGTATGATGGGCTTCTTCGGCGCGACAAACATGGAAACAATAGTTATTGAAGGACATAACCAATTCCCAGATAAAGCAGAAGAAATCATTGCTGCAGGTCTTGAAGAAGCAGCTAAAGTAGCAAGTAAATTTTAATTAAAATTATAATCGTCACTCGAAAAAACAGCATTAACATGTAAATGTTAATGCTGTTTTTTTATATTTTTAGTTCATCAGCAAGTTTTTCTAATTGAATTCGATCTCGTATGTAATAGGTTCTTCCGTCTTTTTTTAAGTAATTTTGTTGGCAAAACTGATTTAATACATATAAAAGATGACGGTAGCTGACATTTAAATATTCCGAGGCCTCGGTATGCTTTTCTATATAACAATTATTTTGTTCTGTTAATAAAATAAAAGCAGCTAATCGATTTTCAAAAGGATAACTATAGTTTTTTGCGTAATTTTCAGTGCGAGTAATTGTCTTTTCTCCAATAAATTTGCATAAGTGCTGTAAAAACGTTGCATCTTGTAATAAAAGTTGCTGACAATCTTTAAGAGGAAGTGCCAAACAAACACAATCTTCTAGTACTTCAACGGACTTAGTAATATTTTCTACTCCTATTAATCCTAATTCCCCGATAAAAGATGGTGCTTGAATAAAATTAATTAATGAAACTTTCCCGTTTTTATGATTCATATATATTTTTGCTTTCCCAGAAATTAAGTAATAGAGATAAGGGAGAGCATTTCCTTCGCTACATATCATCTCTTTCGTTTGAAAAGAATGTAGCTCTACATATGGCAAGACATGAAATGAAAATAGGGTATGGAATTGATGGATTCGCATGTATTGATAAATTTCTTCCTCATTTTTGCTGACTTTCATATTTTCACCCCTATTTATAGTATGAGATATCTCCTATTATCTTTACAAGAAGGAATGATACGATTGATGTAAATTTGTTTTTGTAGAAAAGAGAGTGTGATGAATTTATGAAAAAATATAAAACATTGCTATTTGATGTAGATGATACATTATTAGATTTCCAGAAGGCTGAAAAAGTAGCTTTACGGGTGCTTTTTGAAGAGAAGGGGATTCCTTTAACGGACGAGATAGAGGCTCGTTATAAAAAAATAAATAAAGGCCTTTGGGATGCTTTTGAAAAAGGTGAACTATCACGCAATGAAGTTGTAAATACACGATTCTCTATGTTGTTTAAAGAGTATGGAGAAGAAGCAGATGGTATATTATTCGAAAATAATTATCGTAGCTACTTAGAAGAAGGAAATCAACTCATGCAAGGTGCGTTTGAATTTATAAATCAAATTCAAGGGGAGTATGAGTTGTATATAGTGACAAATGGTGTTTCTAAGACGCAAGATAAACGTTTGCGTAATGCAGGGCTACATTCATTGTTTAAAGATGTTTTTGTTTCTGAAGATACAGGTTTTCAAAAGCCGATGAAAGAGTATTTTGATTATGTTTTTGAACGGATTCCTAACTTTGCACCTGAAGAAGGGCTGATTATTGGAGATTCATTAAGCGCCGATATTAAAGGTGGATACGTAGCGGGAATTGATACTTGTTGGTTTAACCCAGAAAGTAAATTAAATGATAGTGGAATTATACCGACATATGAAGTGCATAATTTTGAAGAGTTAGAAGCGTTATTAAAGCAGCGCGTGTAATAAAAAAATAGGCAGTGGAGCTTTCGTCCCCACTGCCTATTTTGATTAATTTGTAGTTTCGTTATGTTTTGGAAGTGGAAAGGCATTCCCGATAGCAGCTGCACCAAGCATTGGCAATAGCAAATTAAGCGGGAAAAACATAAGTAATAGTAATGTTATAGCTATTGGCTTTCGTAACGCATAGCTCGAAATTGCTGTCGTTACGATGGCAACAGATGCTACTGGATCTATAGGAAGAATAGATGCTACAGCGTATCCGATACTTGACCCAGAAAATATAA
This sequence comes from Bacillus cereus group sp. BfR-BA-01524, assembly GCF_022662595.1. Classification (NCBI taxonomy): domain Bacteria; kingdom Bacillati; phylum Bacillota; class Bacilli; order Caryophanales; family Bacillaceae; genus Bacillus; species Bacillus cereus group sp. BfR-BA-01524. Next base: position 14,269 of record NZ_JAKUDW010000032.1, read on the forward strand.
TTGGGAAGATATGTCCACCTCGCCACCCTGTGTTCAAACAAATGGCAGTAATGCACAACTTTAAAATCCCTGAAAGAAGTAGTATCCAAAAAGATAAATGGCTCCATTCAACAACTAATTCTTTTAATTGATGTTCCCCTGAAAATAATGTGTATGGAAGAAAAGTTCCTGAAATTCCTAATAAAATACCACCGAGAATTCCGAGTGTCAGCTTGTATTCTCTAAAAGGGTGAATTAACTTCTCTAATGTGAATTCTAACTTGAAATAAAAGAAACCAACTATAGCACCGATACTAGCAAGTGGAAGAAATGCGATCCATTCATTGAAAGAAAGTGAACCTTCCCCGAAATCAACAATAAAGGATCCACGATTATCGAGTTTACTCAGTAGTAAATAAACAGAAAAACCTGCGAAGGTAGTAGCTAAGTATACAATCGCCTTTTTTCCTTTAGAAAAAGCAGCAATTTGTTCTCCCTCATTTTCATTCGGTGCTAAATAACCGAATAATGGTGCGTTGAAAATGACACTTAAAGTAGCGCCAATTCCGATCTCGGTTAGCTCATCCATACCCTTCAAGGCAAATTTAAAGCGATCCCCTACCCATGTGCAAAGTCCGCCTATAATTCCAACTAGTGCGGCTTCTGGACCAAGACTAGCACCGAAAATTAAAACAATAATCGCGGTTAAAGTAGCCCGATGGACAAAGCGATATTCGATTCGACCAGTTTTTTTATATTCAGTCATCACTTCAGGCATAAGGCGTGGGTATGTACCGAAATATTTTTGTGATAGACCAACGAGGACCCCGCCAATTATTGTTATGCAAAGGGTGTAATAAGAGGGAAAAGAGAGAACTTCAGGCAAGTATCCCCAAATAAAGTGGATTCCAATATTTATTGTGACTAAAAATAACCAAACTGTAGCTCCTACTATAGATCCTAGAAGAATGCCATATAGAGCAAGTATGTACTGCATATCTTTTTTATCTGTCATGTTATACCTCCGTTATGTAAATCTTAGTAGGGAAAAAAGTGAAATATACTAGTGGAAAATGGATTGAATATATATAGTATCTTTTTGAGAGGATCGCCTATTCAACATGTAGGCTAAATTTTGGAGAATTTGAATTTATAGGTTAAATTACTTATTTAATTTTATAGACTGATTTGAGGTTTTTAAAGGTCTTTTTTGAAATAGATTAGAATATATTTCTTTTGTTGCTTTATATGAAATTGTTAACGTTTATTTTAGAACATTCAGAAAAATAGTTTGACATTAGGAAATTATTGCTATAAAATCAACGGTAATTGCATAGTCTTATCAAGAAAAGGTGGAGGGACAGGCCCGATGAAACCTTGGCAACAGCCGTATAACGGAATTGTGCCAAATCCTGCAGGTAGTAATCCTGAGAGATAAGAAAGAGCCTTTAGAGCGTGTTTTCAAACTGCTCCTTTCTTGTTTTCAGGAAAGGGGCAGTTTTTTATTTTGTATAAAAGAAAGGAGAATGAGAGATGGGAGAATCATGGGGAAAAGGAACGATTTGTGTGCAAGGTGGCTATACGCCAAAGAATGGTGAACCACGTGTTTTACCACTTTATCAAAGTACAACGTATAAATACGATACTTCAGATGATTTAGCAGCCCTATTTAACTTAGAGGCAGAAGGATATATTTATACGCGTATTGGAAACCCTACTCTAGCCGCATTTGAGCAGAAGTTATCAGATTTAGAAGGCGGTGTAGGAGCTGTTGCAACGGCTTCTGGGCAAGCAGCCATTATGCTCGCAGTTTTAAATATTTGTAGTAGTGGAGACCATTTGCTTTGCTCTTCAACGGTTTACGGGGGAACGTTTAATTTATTTGGAGTGAGTTTGCGTAAACTTGGCATTGATGTTACGTTCTTTAATCCAAATTTAACGGCAGATGAAATTGTGGCACTTGCTAATGACAAGACGAAACTCATTTATGCAGAATCATTAGGAAATCCAGCGATGAACGTTTTAAATTTCAAAGAATTTTCAGCTGCCGCTAAAGAATTAGAGGTACCTTTTATCGTTGATAATACATTAGCAACTCCTTATTTATGCCAAGCGTTTGAACATGGGGCGAATATTATTGTTCATTCTACGACGAAATATATCGATGGGCATGCGAGCTCCTTAGGCGGTATTGTAATTGACGGTGGAAACTTTGATTGGACAAATGGAAAATATCCTGAGCTTGTTGAACCAGATCCAAGTTATCACGGTGTAAGTTACGTTCAAAACTTTGGTGCAGCAGCGTATATTGTGAAAGCACGTGTTCAGCTATTAAGAGATTATGGGAATTGTATGAGCCCATTCAATGCATATCTTAGCAATATTGGCTTAGAGACTTTACATTTACGAATGGAGCGTCATAGCGAAAATGCTCTCGCGGTTGCTAAGTGGCTTGCTAATCATGAACGTATTGAATGGGTGAATTATCCGGGATTAGATAGTAATGAAAATTACTCGTTAGCACAAAAGTATTTGAAAAAAGGTGCTAGTGGGGTTTTAACATTTGGGATTAAAGGGGGATTAGAAGCAGCAAAAGAATTTATCGCAAATGTAAAACTAGCAACTCTCGTAACACACGTAGCTGATGCACGAACTTGCGTTATACATCCTGCTAGTACGACGCATAGACAATTAAGTGCTGAAGATCAGCGTTTAGCTGGTGTTACATCTGATTTAATTCGTTTATCGGTTGGTATAGAAGATGTTTCTGATATTATTGCAGATTTGGAAGCAGCTCTAGTTGGAGGCAAAACACATGCCGATCATAATTGATAAAGATTTACCGGCTCGCAAAGTGTTGCAAAAAGAAAATATTTTTGTAATGACGAAGGAGCGAGCAGAAACACAAGATATACGCGCTTTAAAAATTGCTATATTAAATTTAATGCCAACGAAGCAAGACACAGAGGCGCAATTACTTCGCTTAATTGGAAACACACCGTTGCAATTAGATGTTCATTTACTTCATATGGAATCACATCTGTCTCGTAATGTAGCGCAGGACCATTTAATGAGCTTTTATAAAACGTTTCGTGATATTGAAAATGAAAAATTTGATGGGCTCATTATTACAGGAGCACCAGTTGAAACTCTTTCTTTTGAAGAAGTAGATTATTGGGAAGAGCTTAAACGTATTATGGAGTATTCAAAAACGAATGTAACATCTACGCTCCATATTTGCTGGGGGGCACAGGCTGGCTTGTACTATCATTATGGTGTTCCAAAGTATCCCCTTAAGGAAAAAATGTTCGGTGTATTTGAACATGAGGTTTGCGAGCAACATGTGAAATTGTTACAAGGATTTGATGAATTGTTTTTTGCTCCGCATTCTCGTCATACAGAAGTACGAGAGAATGATATTAGAGAAGTGAAAGAATTAACATTGTTAGCAAACTCTGAAGAAGCAGGTGTTCACCTTGTTATTGGGCCAGAAGGAAGGCAAGTTTTTGCCCTTGGACATAGCGAATATAGTTGTGAGACGTTAAAACAAGAATACGAACGAGATCGTGACAAGGGATTAAATATTGATGTGCCAAAAAACTATTTTAAACATAATAATCCAGATGAAAAGCCGCTTGTTAGGTGGAGGAGTCATGGGAATTTATTGTTTTCTAATTGGTTGAATTATTACGTGTATCAAGAAACCCCTTATATATTGTAAAGAAAGATTGTGTAACACGTGGCAACGTTTTCCTTGTAAAGATTAACTTATATTTTTCCGAATGTTCAAAATACATTGTTTTTCAGATTTTTTACTCATATAATTTCATCTAAACACAATTTTTGAGGGGTGGACAGTACTATGAAAGAAATTCAAGTTGGGTTATTAGGTCTTGGGACAGTTGGCAGTGGTGTGGTTCGTATTATTACGGATCATCAAGAACGACTCATACACCAAGTAGGTTGTCCAGTGAAGGTAACGAAAGTATTAGTGCAAAACATGGAGAAAGAGAGAGAGGTAGAGGTACCTTCTACTCTATTAACACAAGATGCAAATGAAATTTTAGATAATCCAAATATTGATGTTGTCATCGAAGTGATGGGTGGCATTGATGATGCAAAATCATATATTTTACAAGCCTTAAAAAGCGGAAAGCATGTTGTAACTGCAAATAAAGACTTAATGGCATTACATGGAGCTGAATTATTAGCGATAGCAAAAGATAATAAGGCTGATTTATTCTATGAGGCGAGTGTGGCAGGGGGAATTCCAATTTTACGCAGTATCGTAGAAGGACTTTCTTCAGATCTTATTACGAAAGTAATGGGAATTGTAAATGGAACGACAAATTTTATTTTGACGAAAATGTCAGACGAAGGGAGAGCATATAACGACGTGTTAAAAGAAGCCCAACAACTTGGATTTGCAGAAGCAGATCCAACATCAGACGTAGAAGGTTTAGATGCAGCAAGAAAAATGACGATTTTAGCTACTCTCGGTTTCTCTACAAATGTAGAGCTTGGAGATGTGAAAGTAAAAGGAATTACCTCTATTACAGAGGAAGATATTGAATACAGTAAGAGCTTAGGTTATACAATTAAATTAATCGGTCTTGCAAAACGAGATGGTGAAAAATTGGAGGTTACGGTTGAACCAACTTTACTGCCAAATACACATCCTCTTGCGGCGGTACAAAATGAATATAACGCTGTGTATGTGTATGGTGAAGCGGTTGGAGAAACGATGTTTTATGGACCAGGTGCAGGAAGTTTACCGACAGCGACAGCTGTTGTTTCTGATCTAGTTGCTGTAATGCAAAATATTAGATTAGGGGTAACAGGAAATAGTGCTGTAGTCCCGCAATATCAAAAAGTATTAAAAGAGCCAGACGAAATTGTCGTGAAAAAGTTTTTAAGACTTCATGTAAAAGACGAAATTGGTGTATTTGCAAAAATTACTTCATTGTTCTCTGAGCGCGGAGTTAGTTTTGAGAAAATTATTCAAATGCCGCTTGAAGAGAAAGGAAAGGCTGAAATTGTAATTGTAACGCATCGTGCGTCGCTTGCTGATTATGATTATATTCTACATACGTTGCAAGGGTATGAAGAAATAGATTGTTTGAAAGCGAACTATCGAATTGAAGGGGATGCTAAGTAGTATCTCTTACCATAAAACAGAAAGAGCCTATTAAGCAGCTTGCTTAATAGGCTCTTTTCTATTTAAAATCTGCGTACCAACTTGAATAAATGCTTGGATAATCCAGCCTGTTGTAAAGGATAAGATGATTGTTCCAAAATAGATAGGTCCATCTAATAAAAAGCTTAACGTTAAAAATAAAAAGGCTAATGAAATCTCTGTTCTTCTAAACGTCCATTTTTTCTTTTCAGCAACCGTTAAAACGAAAGCTTCTTGAGGCGCTGCGCAAAGGTTTGTAGAGACGTAAAGACCAATTCCAGCTCCAACGAATAGATTTCCGCAAATAAGTGTTATATATTTTGGAAGAGAGCGGATAGCGTCCATAATAGTTGTAATGGAACCAATCCAATCAACAAAAAGAGAAATAAGAACCATCGTTACAATTGTACCGATTGTAATTTGTTTTTTATTCCAAAAGAGTACGATAAGTGTAAAGGCAAAGTTAATCATGAAAATCCAAAAACCAATACTTATCCCAAAATTTTGATATAGTGCAATAAAGAAGGAATCATAAGGACTAAGTCCAAAGGAAGTAATTGTCGTCATCATATTAATACCGATGGCAAGAATGAGTAAACCGCTAATGAAAAATATATATTCTAATTTGAATCGAAGCATAGTTGTATATCCTTTCTAAATGTATTTGCTAGGAAAGGATATATTGTGGAAAGCTTACCAGGTCAAGGGAGAATTTTTGTGAGAAGGGGAAAATGAGATGACAAATATAAGAAAGATTGCTGAACTTGCTGGAGTATCTGTTTCAACTGTTTCACGTGTACTAAATAATCATCCGTACGTAAATGAACAGAAACGAAAAGAAATTTTAGCGATTATAGAAGAATTAAATTATACGCAAAACGTGAATGCAATTCATTTAGTGAAAGGAAAAACGAATGTAATTGGCGTTTTATTGCCACACGTAAATGATCAATATTATAGCGCTATTATCGAGGGAATATCAAAAGAAACAGCAGAGAATAATTATAATATGATGCTTTGCCAGACAAATTATAGCGAAGAAAGAGAACTAGAAATTTTAAATATGTTAAAAATGAAAAAGCTTGATGGGGTTATTATTTGTTCTCGGGCAAATAGTAAGGAGAAGCTTGAAGAATATACGAAATTCGGCCCGATTGTTATGTGTGAAGAAATAGATTCGAAGTGCATTTCAAGTGTCCATATTGATTACTACAAAGTATTTTCACATGGGATGAAAAGCTTAATAGATGCCGGTCATACACGTATTGGATATTGTATTGGAAGAAGTAATAGTGTTAATAGCCAAAGACGAAAGAAGGCGTATGAAGATTCGCTTCAACAGAGTATCGTAACACCGTTAGAGACCTGGAAATTTGAGGGTTGTTTTACAGTGGAAGATGGACGTAATGTAATTAGAGAATGGGCTCATATGTCAGTAAAACCGACGGCGTTCCTTGTATCTTGTAACCATATTGCAGCGGGGATGGTTACAGAAGCAAAAAAACAAGGAATTCGTATTCCGGAGGATATTACGATTATTGGGTGTGATGATCAAGAGGTGGCAGATATATTGGGTATAACGACGATTTCGCATTCTAGTAAAAATGTTGGAGTGAAAGCGTTTGAATTATTATATGAAAAAATTAATGAAGAGAAATTAGATGTGAAGCATATAGAGTTATTACCAGAGTTAGTAGATAGAGAAACGACATAATTGAGAAGGTGTGAAAATCGCTTTTCAAAATGTCGTTTGGTATAATTATGGACAATCTATGAGGGCTAAAAGGGGTTTTGATATGAGATCAAAAGTAGTAAAAGTAATTCTACTCATTACAATTGCATCTTTCTGTTTATTTGCATATGGCTTTGTTTCAGGTGTAAATGATGTATTAAATCCGAAAGCTTCAAATTTAATTAAAAAGACCGATGTAGTGGCGAAAGAGAAAAAGAAAACGGGAACGTTACAAATCGTTAGTTTAGGTGATTCATTAACGCGTGGCGTTGGTGATAAAGAAGGAATTGGCTATGTTGGGCGAATGAAAGAAGATTTACAAAAAGATTATAAGCAAAAAATTGCATTAACAAATTTAGCAGTTAGTGGTGCAAAAATGCCTGATTTATTAAAACAAATTGAAAGTAGTGGCGCTCAATATTCAATTAAGCAAGCAGATGTAATCGTGTTAACGATTGGTGGGAATGATTTGTTTCCAGGCTGGGAATCGCTCGGGAAAATAGATTTAGAGACGTATCGTCCTGATACAGAAACGTTTCAAAATGAAGCGAAGAAAATTATAGAAGAAATTCGTAAATTAAATACAGATAGTCCGATTTTTTGGCTTGGTTTATACAATCCTTTTGAAGATGTAGAAGATTTAAAAGGGTCTTCAAACATAGTTGTGGACTGGAATGCATCTTTAGAGAAGTTAGCGCTAAACGATAAAAATGTGTATATTACACCGACATTTGATTTATTCCAAAACCGCGGGAAAGATTTATTATACTCTGATCATTTTCATCCGAACGAAGTAGGTTATACGTATATGGCAGAACGTTTAGTTCAAAATGTTGTAAGTAAATTAAAACTAGAACAAGGAGGGGTAAAATGACGACGATACTTTCCGTACGAGACTTAAAGAAGGTAATTGGAAAGAAGACTCTTGTAGAGAATATTTCCTTTGATGTAAAGCAAGGAGAAGTGTTCGGGTTCTTAGGACCAAATGGTGCTGGAAAGACGACTACTATTCGAATGTTAGTCGGATTAATTAAGGCGACAGAAGGTACAATTTCTATCGGTGGTTATTCGATTAAGGAAAATTTCAGAGAAGCGATGCGTCAAATTGGGAGTATCGTTGAAAACCCAGAGTTGTACACATATTTAACGGGATGGGAAAATTTAAAGCAATTTGCTCGTATGTTAGGTGATATATCAGATGAACGTATTATTGAAATTGCTAAAATGGTTCATTTGGATGAAAGAATTCATGACAAGGTAAAAACGTACTCACTTGGTATGAAACAGCGCCTTGGAATTGCGCAGGCGCTCCTTGGGAATCCTAAATTGCTTATATTAGATGAGCCAACGAATGGTTTAGATCCAGCTGGGATTAGAGAACTTAGGGAATTTATACATAAGCTTGTGGAAGAAGAAAATATGAGCGTGTTTATTTCAAGTCACTTGCTAAGTGAAGTGCAAATGATATGCGATCGTGTTGCTATTATTCATAAAGGAAAGATGATAACAGTTGCCAAGGTTGAAGAATTAATTAAAACGGCAAGTGATCGTGTAGAATGGATTGTTACACCAATTTCTAAGGCGAAAGATATGTTAGAAGCGGCCGAAGAAGTAAGAGAAGTGAGTGTAGAAGGCGAGCGATTACTATGCCGCATGGATATTGCATCTATAAGTAGTTGGAATAAAAACTTTGTAGAAAATGAGATAGATGTACATAGCGTTAAGGAGCTTGTATTTACGCTAGAAGATTTATTTATTGAACTCACAAGGGGTGAGCAGCATGCGTGAATTTGCGAATCTAGTTTTAAATGAATCAGAAAAGATTTACCGTAAGAAACGTATTTTTGTTGTCATGCTTATTTTAGCAATCTTGATCCCGCTTTTTGTGTATGCGCAGTATCGTGAAATAGAAACGACACAAAAAAGACTCGGTACAACTGATTGGAAGGTTTCATTGCAACAGCAAATTGTTGATTCTCAGAACCGGTTAAACAATTCTAGGTTGCCAGAAGAATGGCGTGATTGGTTAAAGGTAAGAGTTGAGCAACAACAATATTATTTAGATCATGATATTAACCCGATGGCGCCGGGTGCACCGACTTTTGTCAGGGCATTTATTGAACAAGGAATTACATTGTTTATTCCGCTTCTCGTAATGATTGTCGCCATTGATATCGTTTCAGGAGAACGAAGTGATGGGACGATGAAGATGTTACTTACGCGGCCGATTCGGCGCTGGAAAATACTCCTTAGTAAATACGTGACGATGTTATTTTTCATTTCGCTCATACTGCTTCTTGTAGGTTTGTTTGCTTACATATTATCAGGGCTTGTATTTGGGTACTCGGGATGGAATTTACCTGTTTTAACAGGGTTTGTCATTGATAAGGAAACGTTAAATACAAACTTTGTGCATCTTATTCCGCAGTGGCAATACATCTTAATGGCATATGGACTAGCCTGGTTTGTTGCTATCGTTGTCGGAACTATATCATTTATGGTCTCTGTTTTAATTCGTAATACACCAGCGGGTATGGGCGTTATGCTAGCTGCATTAATTGCAGGCGGTATCTTAAGCTCGTTCGCAACATCTTGGGAAGGCGCGAAATATATTTTTAGTGTGAATTTATCATTAACGGATTATTTATCAGGAAAATTACCTGCATTACAAGGCTTATCAATGGGATTTTCTTTGATGAATTTAACTGTTTGGGCAGTTGTTTCTCTTATTATTTCGTTCTTAGTATTTACAAAACAGGATATGTTGAATTAATTTGACAGGAAGTGAAAGCATGGAAAATGTTTTAAAAAATGATTGGGGACCATTATTGGCACCAGAATTTGAGAAAGAGTATTATCTTACTCTATCCAGTTTTTTGACAGAAGAATACAGCACACATGTGGTTTATCCGAAGGTAGAAGATATTTTTAACGCTCTTCAGTATACAAGTTATGAAAATACAAAGGTTGTTATTTTAGGACAAGATCCGTATCATGGACCGAATCAAGCGCATGGTTTAAGCTTCTCTGTGCAACCTGGTGTTAAGACACCACCATCATTGTTAAATATGTATAAAGAACTTCGAGATGAATATGGTTATGAAATTCCGAATAACGGTTATTTAGTAAAGTGGGCGGAGCAAGGAGTATTACTACTAAATACCGTATTAACAGTTCGTCAAAGTGAAGCAAATTCTCATAAGGGAAAAGGATGGGAGCACTTCACAGATCGTGTGATCGAACTGTTGAATGAACGTGAAAAGCCAGTTGTTTTCATATTATGGGGGCGCCATGCGCAGGCGAAGAAGAAGTTAATTACGAATTCGAATCATCATATTATCGAATCTGTACATCCAAGCCCATTATCGGCAAGACGTGGTTTCTTTGGTAGTAAGCCATACTCTAAAGTAAATACGATTTTAGCTAATATGGGAGAAAGAGAAATTGATTGGGAAATTCCAAATTTATAAATAGAAAAGGTAGTTAACAGTCGTTAACTACCTTTTTATTATTATTGTTGCTCGTTCTTTAATTTTGCATCTAGTACAAAAGTACCAAATGGGATAACTGATGAAACAAATGCTCCAAGTGCCCATAAAATTGATTTACGGTGTACGATTGTTACTTGAATTACTGCAAAGATGAATAGAATAAATAGAACACCATGAGCCATGCCTGTAATTTTAACAGCTGTTGCAAATCCTGCGAAATATTTCAATGGCATTGCTACAAATAATAGTAATAGGAAAGAAATCCCCTCAACTAGTCCAATTGCTCTTAATCGTCCGATTGGTGTAGATAACATAAAGTAGCCTCCTTTAACGTATGCTTGTATATAGTAAATTTGTATTCTTTTTCAAAATAAAATAGTCTATTTTGTTTCATTATATACAAAAAGAAAGTTTACACTACGAGAATAGTGCAAAGTTCAAAATATAGTCACAAAAGCATGAGAATTTAAATAAAAACCTATTTGAAGTATTTGACTTCAAATAGGTTTTGTGAATGAAAATATTAAACAAGTACATCCGTTTTTAAAACGAATTTCTCTACAACTTTTGCAACACCATCGTTCATATTTGTATCTGTTACGTAGTTTGCAATTTCTTTAATATCATCAGGTGCATTGCCCATTGCAACGCCAAGACCAGCAAATTCAATCATTGCTTGGTCGTTATAGCTATCGCCCATTGCGATAACTTCTTCACGCTTAATGCCAAGCTTTTGAATCAGTTTGTTTAAGCTCGTTCCTTTTGTAACACCGGCTTCAGTAAATTCTAAGAAGAATGGTTTCGAACGCATCACGCTTAATTGGCCTTCTAGTTGTTTTTGTAGTTTCTTTTCAACTTCAACAAGGCGTTCAGCTTCTTTATTCATTAATACTTTTACTACAGGCTCTTTAACTGCGGCTTTAAAGTCATCTACTACAACAATTGGCATACCAGTAATATCGCCCTCAATTTCAGTATAAGGATTATTTTCTTCCGTTACGATATCATCGCCCATATAAGTATGAATCCATACATCTTCAGTTTTACTAATTTCAAATAGGTTGTGAACGATTTCAGGAGATAGTGTACTACTAAAGATTTCTTCGTTTGTTTTACAGTTAATAATTTTTGCGCCATTAAAAGATAGAATGAAGCTGCCGTATTCTTCTAAACGAAGTTCTTTGGCTACATTGCGCATACCAAACGTTGGACGTCCAGAAGCAAGTACAACCTTTACCCCTTGCTCTTGTGCAGTCATTAACGCTTCTTTCGTACGAGGTGAAATAGTATGGTCATCACGTAATAAAGTATCATCTAAATCTAAAACAATCATTTTATAAGTCATATAGAAAATTCCTTTCTTTAATTGAAATCAAAATACATGTTCATGAAGAGGATGAGGAATAATAGTAAGACATCAAACCTCTTTGAAAAGAAGTAGATAAATTATTATGAGTGTGTTGCTCATAATATCGGGTAATAATCATTGGGGATGGATAAAACCCCAATGATTAAAGCTTGATTTTATCGTAACAACTCTAAAGGTAGAGTGCAATAATGGAAGTTTTCCAATTTACGATATTTGTTTTGCTGTGGAACGAGAAAATAGTATTTCTAGCAAGATTGCCATTACAGATCCAAGAACGAGACCGTTACTTAAAAACGATGCTAGAAATGGTGGAAGTGTGGAATATGCTCCTGCTGGAACAAACATAACTCCGACTCCTGTGAAGATTGAAAGACCGGCTACTTTAAATAATCGTTCTTTATCCTGGACAGTTTCGTATTCTCGAAAGGCAAGGCCAATCATGCTTGCGAATACAGGATAAATAGCGGCATAACCAACTGCAACTGGAATTGCTGCAAAGAATGAAGTAATCTTTGGAAATATACTAACGACAATAATAAAGCTTGACCCTAATATAAATGGGAGACGTTTATAAATATTAGTAGTTGCAATAAAACCTGCTGATCCAGAAATAGCGACAGGTCCAATAGCTGAAAACAGGCCGCCTAGCAATTGGTTGATTCCTGTTATAATACCGGCTTGTCTAAAACGATCTGATGCAGCATTTTCTTCATATTTAGAGACAACCTTTTGTACAACGCGAATACTTGCTAACATATTTGTTAGAAGTAAGAGTGTAACGAAAATGACCGTAATTACCATGTTCCATTCAACACGAGGCATTCCGAAAACAAATAAGGATGGAAAACGGATTATGTCTGTCACTGGTGTTATTGGATTAGATAATCCGAAGCATGCGAATAATATCCAGCCGCATATGATACTGAAAAGAACGGAATATTGTCCAATAATAGGTAGCTTCATGATGAAAAAGGATAGTAAAATAACAATGAGTGAAAGAATAAATACGTTAGGTTGTACTTCTGTATGTTTTCCATCAAGGCCAAACATCCCCTTTAAGAAGGAGCCACTGAGCTGTGCGACAAGAAGAAATAAATACGTTCCAATGACTGTCGGTGTAAAATAGCGAACGAGTTTATCAATAAGTCCAAAAACGCTAAGAATAATACAAATAATACCGCTTAATAAGAAAGCATATTGAAGAACTTTAAGTGTCTCATTGCTTGATCCAAATAATACGACACCTAAACTTGCGTAAAGGGAGAAAATTCCCCACCAAAGGCCTGCAGGACCTTCTTGAATAGGAAGTTTATGCCCAAATATAGCTTGCAGTAGACCAGCAAAGCCAAGCACAAATAATGTTCTTTGTACGAATGCGATGGCTTCAGCACCATCAAGGCCATAACTAGTTGCGACACTAATTGGTACAATAAGGCTTCCAGCTAAAATAAATAGTGCCCATTGTAAGGCGGAAAGAAATGTCTTCATTATATCAACCTCTTTCGTAGATTCCGTATCTAGTATATACGTATTTTATTTCCACTGGCAAAGATTTGTAGATAGAGAAAAGAGTTGAAACACGATATGAATGCACGTAAGCAATTATGGATAGCGGTTATATGCATGACCTTTGTTGTAATTCTAGGAACAATAGGATTTATGACGATTGAAGAGATTAGTTTGTTTCAAGCATTTTGGATGACGATGATTACGGTATTGACTGTTGGATACGGAGATGCCGTTCCTGTAACACAGGTGGGGAAAGTATTTGCGCTCCTTATTATTCCTGTTGGTGTTGGTATTGTTACATATGCAATTGGAGTAGTGGCAGCTATGATTATTGAAGGGAATTTATTTCATGCAGTGCGGAGGAAGAAGATGGATAAACAAATAGCGCAGTTACAAAATCACATTATAGTATGTGGTTGCGGTAGAGTGGGGCTTCAAGTTGTACATGAATTGCAAGAAAAGAAAATTCCATTTGTTGTTGTCGATAAAGATGAAAGCATATTAGAGAAGGAAAAGCTTTTGTATATACATGGAGATGCGACGGAGGATCAAGTTTTACATCATGCTGGAATTTCAAAGGCGGCTGGTTTAGTTGCTATCGTAGCAAATGATGCTGAAAATGTATTTATTACATTAACAGCAAGAGGATTAAACGATGCAATTAAAATTGTGGCGAGAGCTGAAAAGCCAGAAACTGAAGAGAAATTAAGGCGTGCGGGTGCAAATAAAGTTATTAATCCATCTAGTATGGCAGGAATTCATATTGCAAAAGGTATTGCGAATCCATTAACAGTTCATTATATTGATACAGTGCTGTATGGGATAGAACAGTCATTTGTCATTGAAGAAATTTTAGTTGGAAAAGATACAATACTAGTTGGTAAATCGTTACTAGAGAGTGATGTGAGGAATCAATTTGATGTAACGATATTAGCGATTTTGAGAAATGGGGATATTATACATAATCCAACGGGGCAGGAAAAATTACAAGAACATGATATGATAATAGTATTTGGTTCAGTAGAGAAGCTGAGGCAATTTGAGAAAGAATTACAAAGTACGAGGTGATAAGGAATGCAAATATCGAGCGATAAGATTTTAAATAAAATGGCGAATGAAATTGCAAAGGCAAAAAGTAGTGAAGGACAAAAATCAAAAGATCATTTATTAGTTGTGCGTGCTTTATGCGATTTACTATTAGATGAACAAGTTGAATCTTCTACGTATAGGGAGCCGCAAATTCAATCGCAAGTAATTGGAGCGCAGCCTATAACGACAGTTCAACCAGTTATGCCAGTTTCTGGAGAACCTGTGTATATTAAAGAAGAAGGTGCAAATGGTAATTCTTTATTTGATTTTTAAGGATTAAATCGTTTGGCTTATATGAAAAAATTGCTTATGATAGAGGTAAAAAAGGGGAATTAAGATGAAAATTTTCTTTTTACTAGGCTGTATTGCAGCGGGGCTATCTGTTGCGTTAGGGGCCTTTGGAGCACACGGTTTAGAAAATAAAATTTCTGCAAAAATGTTAGAAGTTTGGAAAACAGGCGTTACATATCAAATGTTTCATGCAGGTGGACTATTCGTAGTTGCTTTATTGATGGATAAGGTTCAATCATCACTTTTAACTACTGCTGGTTGGCTAATGGTAGCTGGGATTATTATGTTCTCAGGTAGTTTGTATGCATTAAGTACGACAGGCATTAAGTTCTTTGGTCCAATTACACCTCTTGGTGGTGTAGCGTTTATTGTGGCGTGGATTCTAGTAGGGACTGCAGTTGTAAAAGGATTATAAAAAACAAAAGCTGGCATTTGCCAGCTTTTTTTATGGTCTTGGAGTATAAGTTGCTTGTTGACTAGGTAAATATGCAATTTCTTCTGGAAATTCTACATAATCTAAGTAAATCATTAGTAGTAAATAACGCTTCCCTGACTGCGGTTCACTAATAACGATGTGGTCACGGCCAGCTGCTTCAATAATACCTGTATAAGATTGTGTACCAAGGGAACTGCCACGTTCATAAGTCATTACAACTGTAGCTTGCTTACCTTTGTTTAAACGAAGGATATTTTCAATATATGATTGCTCTAGAGGTAACATGCCTTGAGAAATTGCATATTGAGCTTGCGCAGCTTGAGCTGTTTGTTGTTGCATCGCTTGCTGCTGTTGTTGAGTCATTTGTTGCGGTTGTACATAAGTTCCAGATGGTTGATAAAAACCTGTTCCATAGTACGGATTTTGTTGCTGTGCCATTCAAAAATCCCTCCTCATTTTCATCTCTTAATATACGCTAGGACAGTCTTCACCAGATGGTTGGAAGAAGCAGTGCTTTTTGAAGCGGCCGGAGTTTTGTTGGTTATACCAAGTTGGCGGACAAGGACCTTCAGGTCTGAAAAACCATAAGGCAAAATTGGCAGGCCAAAAACGTTGCCCTTGAATCGTACGTCTCGCCAAAGCGATATCTTGCTCTCTCGCTCGTTGATAAAAATATCCTTTTTGCGTTGCTTCAAAACCGCCAGGATTTTGATAAACCATTTGACGTAAATTGCGGACCTTTTTAAAATCTAAACAATTTCCGCGGACACGATTTACCCCAACGTTTCCGACCATTAACATCCCCTGCTGCCCTTCTCCTTCGGCTTCAGCACGCATCAGTCTAGCTAACAACTTTACATCTTCTTCGTTATAAGCAATAACACCCATTATGTGTCACCTCTCTTTTTGTAATACCTGCTGGAAAGAGGTTTATTTCTAGATGAAGTGTGGAACAATTACTAGTTCATACGTATGAGGAAAAGGACTCAGATATGACAACCAAACGAAGTTTTACATTGAGAGCGGAAAATAAAAAAAGCTAGCGTGAGCTAGCTTTTCATTATTAAAATACTTTAGACCATAAGTTTGAGAAGAAATCTCCAATAGAGCGCATTGTTAACACAAACCAATTTGCTTTTTCAACTTCTTCGGTCGTTTTTGCAGTAACTTTCATATTTTTATTACCATCTAAGAAACCATATTTATCAGTTGATTCTAAAGTAATTGAGCCTACTTTGGCATCTTTCTTAATAGGAGCAACTAAATGTCCATCTTCAGCAAGAGATTTATCTAATTCAGTCCCAATTTTATAAGGATCTTTGCTACCTTTTTTCGCAATTACTGTTATTTCTTTTTCTGGTGCAACAGTTACTTGATCTTCTTTCCCTTTTACTACAGAGATTGTATTGTTTTTATTAACTTTTAGTTTTTGTTTTTCAAAGTTATTAAATCCATATTCGATTAATTCACGAGATTCTGTGAAGCGTTCATCCATTGATTTTGTTTTAATAATAACCGAGATAAGACGTACATCACCACGTTTCGCTGTAATAGTGAATCCATATCCAGCGGTATCAGAACTACCAGTTTTTAAACCATCCGTTCCATCATAAGAGAAGGCAGCGCCTGGTAACATCCAGTTCCAGTTTTCCATACGAATTGGTTTTGGATGATTGTCTGGGAAGTTTCTAAATCTTTGTTTTGTATCCTCTAGCATTTCTGGATACTTTGTAATAATCGTTTTTGCGAGAATACCCATATCGCGAGCTGACATGGAGTTTTCTCCAGTCGGATCGGTTCCTTCAGGATGTTTTCCTTTTAAATCAGCATTATTTAACCCGGTAGAGTTTACAAATTTATATTTCTTTAACCCTAGCTTTTTTGCATGTTCATTTGCAAGATTTAAGAAGTTTTTCTCACTTCCTGCAAGAAGTTCTGCTAAAGCAATACTAGATCCATTTGCAGAGAATATAACAATAGAATGATATAATTCTCTTACAGTATATTGACGTCCTTTTTCGAACGGTACATTAGAGAATTCATTATTACGAGAGACTTCATAAGCGTAATCAGAAATATTTACTTTCGTATCCCAAGTGATTTTTCCTTCTTTAATTGCTTCTAAAACAGCGTAAACAACAATTAATTTTGACATACTAGCAATAGCTAGCAATTCATCTGGATTTTGCTCGTGGAGTATTTTTCCTGTATCTGCATCAAATAAAAGTGCAGCAGCAGCCTCAATATGTATTTTTTCTTCCGCATGGGATGTTGTTACTCCTAAGGAAGAAATTGACAATACAAGCAATAGTAAAATAGACAAGATTTTTTTCATATAGATTATCACCTTCGCATCGTTATTTAGCATATAGCTCGTATCATTTTAGCATGAATTTGGATATAGAAAAGTTACAATTTTGTAAGGAATTTGTCGATTTTTGTTCGGATTTGCGGGAAAAAGGAGTTTTTTGAGGAGAAATATAGAGGGAAATAAAAAAAGGAACGAATTTCGTCCCTTTTTCAATATTATATGTGTAAAAATTTCTCTACTTTTTCGTCTGGTAAGATGTTTCCAACGAAGAATGTTCCGAATTCACCATAACGAGCACTTACTTCATCGAAGCGCATTTCATATATAAGTTTTTTAAATTGAAGAACATCGTCAGCAAATAATGTTACGCCCCATTCGAAATCGTCGAATCCAACAGATCCTGAAATCACTTGGCGTACTTTACCTGCGTATTGACGACCAATTTTACTATGACTGTACATCATTTTTTTACGCTCTTCCATAGGAAGCATGTACCAGTTGTCATTACCTTGGCGACGCTTATCCATTGGATAGAAGCAAATATGATTTGCTTTCGGCAATTCAGGATATAAGCGAGCTAAAATTTGTGGGTTTTGGTATGGATCCTCATCAGCTGGAAGATAGTTGCTTAATTCAACAACAGATACGTAAGAATATGCAGGAACCATATATTCAGCTAAAGTTGTTTTATTCAATTCTGTCTCAATTTCATTTAACTCTTCCATTGTTGGACGTAAAATCATAAGCATAATATCAGCTTTTTGACCAACAACTGTATACATTGCGTGACTACCTTTTTTCGCAGTAGCTACTTCGTTCCATTTTTCAACGACATTTAAAAATTCAGACACTGCTTGTCCGCGTTCGTCGCTAGATAATGTTTTCCATGCAGCCCAATCAATAGAACGTAAATCATGTAAACAATACCAGCCATCTAACGTTGTTGTTGCTTCACTCATTCTATTCACCTCAGTTAATGATAGTTTTACACGTTAACTATAGCATATATAGTTTTAAAATCATCTATATAAAACCTTGGCGCATAAAATTGTCACATTTAAGGGTTTAAGTAAGGTGAATTTAACGGCTGAATTTTATGAAAATATAATCATTTTTATTTTATCTATTTTTTGGGAGCTATAAGTTTAAAATATAGAAGAAAAGCAGTATTCTTAAAGATAGAGTTTTTTTAACATATGTAGGAGGGTTTATTCGTGAGCAACTTATTTACAACAGTAAAAGAAAAAGTTCAAGGAAAAGGCATTTCTATCGTACTTCCTGAAGGAACTGATGAAAGAATTTTAGGCGCTGCAGAGCGTTTAGCGAAAGAAGAGTTAGTAAAACCAATCTTAGTTGGTAATAAGGAAGAAATTAGCGCAAAAGCTGCTAGCATGAATTTAACATTAGCAGGCGTTGATATTTACGACCCAGCTACATACGAAGAAATGGATGCAATGGTAGCATCTTTCGTTGAACGCCGTAAAGGTAAAGCAACAGAAGAAGACGCTCGTAAAATTCTTAAAGACGAAAACTACTTCGGTACAATGCTTGTATACATGGGTAAAGCACACGGTTTAGTAAGTGGTGCAGCTCACTCTACAGCTGATACAGTTCGTCCAGCACTTCAAATTATTAAAACAAAACCAGGCGTTACAAAAACTTCTGGCGTATTCATCATGGTACGTGAAGAAGAGAAATATGTATTTGCTGATTGCGCAATTAACATTGCACCAAACAGCCAAGATTTAGCTGAAATCGGTATCGAAAGTGCGAAAACTGCTGAGTTATTCGGCATTGATCCACGCGTTGCTATGTTAAGCTTCTCTACAAAAGGTTCTGCGAAATCTCCAGAAACAGAAAAAGTTGTAGAAGCAACTCGCATTGCAAAAGAAATGGCTCCTGAGTTAACTTTAGATGGAGAATTCCAATTCGATGCTGCATTCGTACCATCTGTAGCTGAGAAAAAAGCTCCAGGTTCTACAATTAAAGGTGATGCTAACGTATTCGTATTCCCAAGCTTAGAAGCTGGTAATATCGGCTACAAAATCGCTCAACGTTTAGGTAACTTCGAAGCAGTAGGACCAATCTTACAAGGCTTAAACATGCCTGTAAATGATCTGTCTCGTGGATGTAACGAAGAAGAAGTGTACAAGTTAGCTTTAATTACAGCAGCTCAAGCACTTTAATTCTAAAATGAATTAGTATGGGAAATGACCACCCTTAGGGTGGTCATTTTTATTTTTCTAAGCCAAGTGCTTTATTATTACGATCAATAATACGTTGTAAATTCGTCTCATATAAAGGAATCTCATCTATTGTTAATTGAGATGGTGTTAACTTCGGAGCGAATTGCTGTAATGTTTTTAAAAGACGCATCATTAAATCTTGTACTGTAATGGTTTCGCCAAGTAATTCTGAGAGTGAGGCCATCGTACTTGGTACAATTTCAGGGTACGTAAAGCGTGTTTCTTCTCCTTGAATTGCTAGGTTGTAGAAATCACGAACGAGTGCGGCACGCTCAGAGCCACTTCCGGTAGCACAGAGATAAATTTGGACAGCGACACCGCCGCGAATACGACGTTGTGAAATACCAGCGAATTTTTGATCGCGAATACTTAAGTCATAACTACCAGGACAGTAAGAGCCAACAATTTCTTTTGCCTCGATAGTAACGTTGTAATCCTTTAACATTTCCTTAATTAAATGCCACATCGTATCGTATCCAAGATCAATATCGATACCTTTTTCTGTTTCTTGGAATAAAAGTGATACGTTTAAAACACCTTCATCAAGCACGACTGCAAGCCCGCCAGAATTACGAACAATAACATTGAAATTGTGTTGTTTTAAAAAAGAAATACCTTCTTCTAAATGCGGAAGGCGTGAATCTTGAATGCCAAGGACAATTGTATTGTGATGAACCCAAGAACGCATTGTTGCGGCTGACTTGCCATTTCCAATGCTTGTGCATAATGTGTCATCCATTGCGAATGACTGAAGTGCATGGAATGTTGGTCCCAAACTAGACTGATCTACAATGCGCCACTCTGGCTGAGATAAAATGGAACGGGAATTGCTCATATAACTAACCCCTTATCTTTAAAATGACAATCTCTATTATAGCAAAAAATGAAGAATGGAGTTTTCTCACATATAAAGGGGGAGCTTAGAGGTGAAATAATAAAAAGGATGCATTACATGCATCCTTTTTATTCTGCAATTTTTTCTAAATTACCGTTTCGGTCCATTCGGAAAGATGTTTGAGAACGTTCTTCGTCATCCATGACTGCCAATTTACGAGCTCGGTTCATAATGTTCATAAGTGTTTCGTAATCTTCTTGTACAGTATGAGATTGCTTTTCTAACTTTTCTAGTTTCTTTTCTAGTTCCTCATTCCGAAGGATTTGTGCTTTAACTTCTTGTTTCAATCTCGTATTCTCGTTTTCAAGAGCTGTCACTTTTATATTTGAAGATCCGACTGTTTGTAAAAAATAAATAACATCTTGCATTGTCATAGAGCTTCTTGCAGCAGGAGCAGTAGATTCTTGATATGGAATAGCTTCTTTATATTGTACAATTGATTCTTCTTGTATTAATTCTTCATAATCAGTTACCGAATCTGAAGCTGGTGGTGTATAAAGTAAACGTTTTTTCGCTTGTTCACCGCTTGCAGCACGCATTTTATCTTTACGATGTTTTTTTGCTAGTTGAAGAGCTTGTTCATAGCTATAGCGAACGACAGCATTCCAGCGGAAACCACAAGCAGCAGATGTACGATTTAACTGATCTCCTACTTCCTCAAATGCATTTAATTGCGTACTTCCTTCTCGAACATGACGAAGTACTGTTTCAGCAAGTAATAAATCATCCTCATCTGTCCAAGCATCTTGTCTTACTTTCATAGATTCAACTCCCTTTCTTTTTATGAACTTCCTATTTTTATAATGGGCAAAAAAATAAACTTTTATACAAAGCTTTTAAAAATATGGTAGATTTCGATGAAAGGTAAAAATTTTCCCATGAATGGTGAGCGCTTCTGTAGGAGAGCATATAAATATGTAGCATTATGTAGAGAATAGGCTTTGTAGGGAAACTTGCAACGAGCTTCAAAGAGCGGTAAAATACCATTTAGTGTTTATTTTTAAACGTACTTGAGAAAAGTTTAAAATAGAGGAAGTGTTATATAATGGGAAACGAATTTCGCGTGTGCGATGACTGTCAGGCAACGAACGTTAAAACGTTAGTTCCGAAGTTAAAAAAAGTAGATTCATGTGCAACGATTGAAGTTGGATGTCAGTCTTACTGTGGTCCTGGTCGTAAAAAATCATTCGCATTTGTAAATAACCGTCCAGTTGCGGCTCCAACGGAAGATGAGTTAATCGTAAAAATTGAAGCAAAGTTAAATAAGTAAGAAAAAGAAGAGTGAAAAGATTACTCTTCTTTTTTTATGCCCATAAGAGGAACGATTTATTCTGCGAAAGTACTATTGTGTGGCCGAACGTTTTCTAAAGGATGGACATAACTTTTGTATTAAAGTTCCAATTTATATAAATTTATATTTCAAAATAATGGTTGACAGTCTTTTAAAGCGATAGGTAGAATAGAAGTGTCTGATTCTGAGAATCATTATCAGGAAAATAACAATTCACCTAATTTTTTTTATTACTATTTGAGAATAAATTTCATTTTAATAAATATATGTTGTTGGTTAGGATGGTTGAGGGATGGAAGCGAGCGCAAGCAGTATAGAACAGCAAGAAGAGAATGTTAAAGAGATTAAGAGCAGACCGCTCATCGCTTCTATTATTTTAGTAGCGGGTACAATTTTGTTAGCTTTAAGCATGGCAGTTTCTATTTCTTTTGGGGCTGCAGATATTAGTTTAAAGACTGTATGGCAAGCTGTATTTCAGTTTGATGGATCTATTACACATCATAATGTAATTCAAGAGCTTCGCATGCCTAGAGCAATAGGGGGCGTAGTTGCAGGTGCCTTTTTAGCGGTATCAGGAGCAATTATGCAAGGTATGACGAGAAATCCACTTGCTTCACCATCGTTAATGGGGATTACAGATGGGGCTGTATTTGGAATTGCAATTATGTATGCATTTTTCCCTAATTCACCTTATTTACTGTTTGTTATCGCATCTTTTATTGGAGCTGCGTTTGGTGCAAGCATTGTATATGGAATTGGGTCTTCTTCACCAGGTGGATTAACACCTGTGAAATTAGCTTTAGCAGGTGCAGCTATTAGTGCTTTATTAGGGGCAATTTCATCTGGAATCGCATTGTATTTCAATCTTGCCCAAGAGGTGAGCATGTGGAATGCAGGCGGAGTTGCTGGAGTGAAATGGCAAAGCATTAATATGTTAGTGCCAATTGGCCTTGTTTGCCTTTTTATCGCAATTATGATGTCGAGATATATTACAATTTTGAGCTTCGGTGAAGAAATTGCAATTGGACTTGGTCAAAATACGACATTAATTAAATTTATCGGAACAGTACTTGTTCTTGTTTTAACGGGTTCCGCAGTTTCCATGGCAGGATCAGTAGGGTTTGTTGGTCTTGTAATCCCGCATATGACTCGTTTCCTTGTAGGCTCGGACTATAGATGGGTTATTCCATGTTCTGCGGTCTTAGGCGGGCTGTTAATTGAATGTGCAGATATGTTATCTCGCGTTATTAACCCGCCATTTGAAACGCCAATTGGAGCAATTACAGCGCTAATTGGGGTTCCATTCTTCCTCTACTTAGCACGTAATGAAGGGAGAGGAAAGATGTGAGGACGAGTGTCTTAACAAAAAAGAACATTTCTATATTAACGATTTTAGTAGGACTAATCGTTTCTATATTTCTTATTAGTTTAAATACAGGAACTTTTAAAATACCCCCAATGGACGTATTAAAGTCATTGGTTGGACTAGGGGCTGAAGATCAGTCTGTTATTTTATTTGAATTCCGTATGCCGCGTATGGTAATTGCTATACTAGTCGGATCTGCTTTAGCTATGTCAGGTGCGATTTTGCAAGGTTTATCAAGAAATCCGCTTGCTGATCCAGGTATTATAGGGATTAATGCTGGAGCGGGATTAACAGTTGTTATATTCGTCTACTTCTTCTTCGGGAAAGTAGGGACTGGTACATTTTTATCTGTATTCATTCTTCCATTTTTCGCACTAGTTGGAGCGATATTAGCAGCGGTAATTATTTATTTACTAGCATGGAAAGACGGCGTTTCATCGACTCGATTAATACTTGTTGGTATTGCCGTTGCAGCTGGATTTGGAGCTGTTAGTTTAATTTTCTCTATGAAGATGACATCTAACGATTTTCGTTTTGCTACGATTTGGCTGGCGGGAAGTCTGTGGGGTACAGATTGGAAATTTGTATTAAGTGTACTTCCATGGATGGTTATTTTCTTACCTCTTGCTATAAGTAAAGCACACATATTAAATGTAATGAACCTAGGCGATTCTACAGCAGTTGGCCTTGGTGTAAACGTAGAAAAAGAAAGACGTAAATTATTATTTATTGCAGTTTGTTTAGCAGGTGCATCTGTTGCTGTTGCCGGCGGAATTGGCTTTATCGGTTTAATGGCCCCGCATTTAGCAAGGCGCCTTGTTGGTGGTAAGCATCAAATTATGTTGCCCACAGCTGCGCTAATAGGAACGTTTTTACTTTTATTCGCAGACGTAATTTCAAGAAGTGTACTAACAACTTCAGAAATACCAGTCGGTCTTGTTATTTCTGTAATTGGTGCACCGTATTTCATTTATTTACTTATGAGGACAAAATAAAGGGAGGCTTTTCGTATGGCAACTTTAGCGGTAGATGCGGTATCTGTTGGCTATAATGAAGGTTTAATTATTGATGGATTAACAGTTGAAATTCCGGAAGGGAAAATTACAACAATTATTGGACCAAATGGTTGTGGGAAGTCCACATTATTAAAAACGGCGTCTCGTATTTTGAAGGCAAAGCAAGGTACTGTTTATCTTGACGGAAAAGCAATTGAGAAACAGCCAACGAAAGAAATTGCAAAGAAAATGGCGATTTTACCACAAACTGCAGAAGTACCAACGGGTCTTACTGTATTTGAGCTTGTGTCATACGGAAGATTCCCTCATCAAAAAGGGTTTGGCACGTTGAAAGAAGAGGATTATCGCTACATTAACTGGGCACTTGAAGTGACAGGAATGAAAGAATTTGCGAATCGTCCAGCAGAAGCACTATCAGGTGGTCAACGTCAACGTGTGTGGATCGCAATGGCTCTTGCGCAAGGAACAGAATTACTTGTATTAGATGAACCAACAACGTACTTAGACATGGCTCATCAATTAGAAGTATTAAACTTATTGAAAAAATTAAACGAAGAAGAAGGTAGAACGATCGTTATGGTTATCCATGACTTAAACCACGCTTCTCGTTTCTCAGATCATATGATTGCATTAAAAGCAGGTAAGTTAATGAAACAAGGAACACCAGATGAAGTTATGACAAGTGAAACACTTCGTAACGTATTTGAGATTGAAGCTCAAATCGTTCCATGTCCAGTAAACTGTAAGCCAATTTGTTTAACATATGATTTAGCGATAATTAGTAATCAATTGCGTAAAAAAGCATAAGTAGAACCCCCTCCTGAAGAGGGGGGACTTCTAATGGACGTTGAGCTTCTTGTATAAGAATGGGAAGTTGAACGCCCTTTAGAATGGGTTATTAACAACAATTAATAAAAATATATTGATTAATTGTTATCTTCGTTTCTTATAGTTCATTGCAACTTATAAGATAAATACAGCTAGAAGGAGTGGGAACATGAAGAATTTTAAAATGGCACTATTAGCAATGGTATTAGTTGTAACTTCTGTACTATTTGCAGCTTGTTCTAACAAAGAAGAAGAAAAGAAAGCAGATGCAAAGACTGAAGAGCGCACTGTAAAACATGCAAAAGGGGAAATTAAAATTCCTGCAAACCCCAAAAAAATTGCTGACCTTAGTGGTTCAACAGAAGAATTATTAATTTTCGGTATGAAACCGGTTATTACTGCTAATACATCTCAAGAAAAAATTGATGCACATATTGAAAAGAAACTAAAAGACGTTAAACCAGTTGGTTCTGCTTGGGGCGATAAAATTAACATCGAAGCAGTAGCTGCTGCAAAACCAGATTTAATTCTTGTAAATAATCGTCAAGAAAAGATTTATGATCAATTATCTAAAATTGCACCAACAGTTATGTTAAACACTCCATTAGATCAATGGCGTCCAAAATTCGAAGAAGTAGGTCAAATCTTCGGTAAAGAAAAAGAAACAAAAGAATGGTTCAAAAAGTATGATGAAAAAGCAAGCAAATTACATGACAAAATCGTCGCTAAAACTGGTGAAGCAACATTTATGAAAATGGCTGCATATCCAAATGCTTTCCGCGTATACGGTGACTACGGTTACGGTAGCGTAATCTTTAATGATTTAAAACTACCAGCAGTTAAAGGTACACCAACTGATAAACCGTTAGTGCAAGTACAAAAAGAAGCTTTAATCGATTACAACCCAGATTACTTATTCGTATTTACAACTGGTGACGGTTCTCAGCGCTTAAAAGAATTCCAAGAAGAATCAATTTGGAAAAACATGAACGCTGTTAAAAACAACCATGTATTTACAATTAAAAATGAAGACTTAAACAAAGGTTACTTCCCATTAGGGAAAGATATGATCTTAGACGAAGTTGCTGAGTTCGTTTTAGGGAAATAATGTATAAAAGAAATCACTTTTACTTCGGTAAAGGTGATTTTTTCTTTTTATAAAGGGAATTAATACAGTCTTTCATTTCTTTCTGTTTCTCATTTCGTTTATAATATAAAGTAAGAATGTAGTAAAGAAAGGGGGATGTCGGAAAGTGGTATATTTAAACGACAAACTCAGCGAAACAAAAGTGTTTAAAGACCCAGTACATAAATATGTGCACGTGCGTGATCGTGTTATTTGGGATTTAATCGGAACGAAAGAATTTCAACGTTTGCGCCGTATTAAGCAGCTTGGAACGACATTTTTTACATTTCACGGTGCAGAGCATAGTCGCTTTACTCATTCGTTAGGTGTATACGAAATTATTCGTCGTATGATTGATGATGTGTTTGATGGCAGACCAAATTGGAATGCTGAAGATAGATTGTTATGTTTATGTGCGGCATTACTTCATGATGTCGGCCATGGCCCATTTTCTCACTCGTTTGAAAAAGTATTTTCATTAGATCATGAGAAATTTACGCAAAAGATTATTGTGGGCGATACGGAGATTAATGATGTATTAAGTCGTGTTGATAAGGAGTTTCCACAAAAGGTAGCAGATGTAATTGCAAAAACGTCTACTAATAAATTAGCGATTAGTATGATTTCAAGCCAAATTGATGCGGATCGTATGGATTATTTATTAAGAGATGCTTATTTCACAGGCGTAAAGTACGGAAACTTCGATATGGAACGTATATTACGTGTAATGCGTCCGTACGGGAATCAAGTAGTTATTAAAAATAGTGGTATGCATGCTGTTGAGCATTATATTATGAGTCGTTATCAAATGTACTGGCAAGTATATTTCCATCCGGTAACGCGAAGTGCTGAAGTTATTTTAACGAAGATTTTACACCGTGCTAAAGCATTGCATGAGAAGTATTATACATTTAAAAATCATCCGGTTCATTTCTATTCTTTATTTGAAGAAGAAGTAACAGTAGAGGATTATTTAAAGTTAGACGAGAACGTTATGTATTATTACTTCCAAGTATGGCAAGACGAAGAAGATCCAATTTTAAGCGATTTATGCCGACGTTTTATGAATCGAAATCTATTTAAATATGTAGAGTTTACAGATAAGCATGGCTTAGATAATTGGATGGAATTAAGTAGCTTATTTAAAAAAATTGGACTTGATCCAGAGTACTATTTAATAGTTGATTCAACATCAGACTTACCGTACGACTTTTATCGTGCAGGAGAAGAAGAAGAACGTCTGCCAATCTTACTGCTTATGCCAAATGGAGAGCTTAGAGAGCTTTCACGTGAATCAGATATTGTTGAGGCGATTACAGGTAAGAAGAGAACGGATCAAAAATTATTCTATCCGCATGATTTAATCTATGAAGATGGAAGAAAAGGAAAATATAAAGAGAGAATTATCGAGTTGTTAGAAGGAAAAAAATAAGAAGCAGCTAATGGCTGCTTCTTATGAAAAAACTTGAAATTATTTGTCGCTTAAGCGTTTTCCGCCAACTGCATAATGGTTTTTAGACATTTCTTCGATGAAGACAACGATGTTTTCTTCAGGAGCACCAGTTGTTTCGCTTACTGCTGCTGTTACTTTCTCAGCAAGAGCTTTCTTTTGTTCCTCTGTGCGTCCTTCTAGCATTTTCACTGTTACGTATGGCATGTACAATCGCTCCTTTTATGTAAGTTACACTCTTATTATAGCGGATTATGGGGAAGAACAATCGAAAAAACAAATAATTTCTTTTTTTGACATATGGAAGAGGAGATGAAGTATGGATCAGTTATTTAGATATCCATTGCACGAAATTCCGTTGGTAGCAATGGCGATTATTATTGCATTATCCGTTCATGAATTTGCACATGCATATGTTGCATATAAATTTGGGGACGATACAGCAAAGAGACAAGGGCGTTTAACGTTATCGCCGATGGCTCATTTAGACCCTATCGGTTTGATTGCAGTATTAATTCTTGGATTCGGTTGGGCAAGACCGGTTCCTGTTAACCCATATAACTTTAAAAGACCGCGTCTTGCAGGCATATTAGTTTCAATTGCAGGGCCGATTAGTAACTTAATTTTAAGTGCAATTGGTTTAATTATTTTGTATAGCTTAGCAGTATTTGGAGTGTTAGATGCGGTTCCAGTTGCAGTAGCTGAAACATTAGGAAAGTTTTTTGAGCTCTTTATTATGCTAAATATTGTTTTACTTGTATTTAATTTATTACCGATCCCGCCACTTGATGGGTATCGTGTAGTGGAAGATTTAGCACCAGCAAATATTCGCGCGAAAATGACACAGTATGAAAAATATGGAGCGATTGCGTTATTAATTCTCGTTATTACACCGCTTAGTAATTACACAATTCAACCTATTTTCCAGGTAGTTATTCCGCATGTATTAATGTTTTTACAAAGTATCATTGCGCCTATTTTTGGCCTTTTATAATTTTTAAGTGAGGAGGATTTTACATATGACAGAGAAAAAGAAAAAAATCGGTTTTAATATCGTGAAAAATGATTCAACAGATGGACATGGTGGATTTGGTGTTGGGGCATTAAGCCTAGAAAACATTTCACCTGTATTTGTTGATGTACTAGAGAAAACTGCATTCGTTGATATCGGTGCGATGCATGCGCGTAGTACAGTAGAAAAAGGTATTAAGTTTTTAACAAATAAAGATGAAGTTCCAAACGGAAAACCATTTTGGCTTGTTTGGGTAACGATTGAAAGAACTGCAACTGGTGCTTATTACGCAGGTGTAACAGCTTGTGAAATGACAGTAGACCGTGAAATTCGCCGCGGATATAAATCACTTCCAGAACACGTAAACAAAATGGATAAATCAATGAAGCGTCACATTATGGTTGAACATATGGATGAATCATCTAAAAAAGTACTTGGTACGTTCTTGAAAGAACATAATGAAGCGATTTGGAACGAATCTAGTGAAGAATTGCGCCGTGCATTATTAAGTGAATAAAAAATAGCTGACGGATGCCCGTCAGCTATTTTTTTTACCAAGGAAGATATTTTTTCCACCAACTTGTTTTTTTCTTTTCTTCAGTCGTTTTTTCAAATTCTTCTTTATCATCGACGTGATCCATACAATATTCAGTCGGTTCGGTACCTTTAGCGAAATACATTTTCACAGAAATAGGACAATTTTTTGTAGCAATTTTACCGTTCTCTGGGTTGATATTAACCGCTACGACGTCACCTGGTTGTTTAAATTCTTTTTTGGGCTGTCCATCTAAGCCTTTCTCCATCGTATCAGTCCATATTTTCTTCGCATATCCTTGTTCTGCTACGTTTGAAATAGATTTAGGTTGGTCATATCCGACCCATACGCCTGTTACGATTTGCGGAGTAAATCCGATCATCCAACTATCCGTTTCAGTAGAACCAGATTTTCCGGCATATGTTCTTGATAATTTTGATAACATCGATTGGCCAGTTACAGCGGCATAACTGCTTAGTTTCTTATTAAACATACCAGTCATCATTTCTTGCATTACAAACGCTTTGCTCTTGTCGAGAACTTGTTTACTCTCTAAATGAGCATCATATAATATATTTCCTTCATGATCCATAATGCGGCGAATGAAAGTAGGTTTTACTTCTTTTCCACCGTTTGCGAGCATGCTATAAGCGTTAACCATTTCAATTGGTTTTACTGGTGATGTACCGAGAGCTAGAGAAGGCACATCTTTTAATGCACTTGTAATTCCAAATTGTTTCGCTGTTTTTGCGAGTGCGTCATCTCCTAAAAACAAATTCGTTTTTACAGCATATATGTTATCAGAGACTGCGAGAGCTTGTGCCATCGTTACGAAATCATCTGCATAATAATCTTTATAGTTCTTCGGTTTATACTTTGAAACGCCGTCACCTAAAGTAAATACAGTATATTCGCTTTTTAAGCGCGTAGCAGGCGTGAATCCTCGTTCTAATGCCGCATAATATAGAAATGGCTTAAATGTAGAACCAGGCTGACGAATGGCTTGTGTAGCCCTGTTAAATTGACTCGTAGTATAATCAGTTCCGCCAACAAGAGCAGCCACTTCACCTGTCGTTGGATTCATAGAGACGAGAGCCGTTTGTATGTTTGTTGTGTCAGGTATATGATCTTTTACAGCCTGTTCTGCTACAGCTTGTAGTTTAGGGTCTAGCGTTGTATAAATTCGCAAGCCACCTCGTTGTAAAGCTTGTTCGTCTAATCCAACATCACGAAGAAGCGAAGCTTGTACAGCATCTTGGAAATATGGTGCGACTTCTGCTACTTTTTTCGTATCTAATGAGGCAAAAGTTAGTGGCTCTTGCTTCGCTAAGGCTGCTTGTTGCTTCGTAATATATCCTTGTTCTACCATTTCATCTAATATGAGAGCTTGTCGCCCTTTAGCACGATCTTCTTTCAAAAAGGGAGAATAGACACTTGGCCCTTTCGGGATACCTGCGAGCATACTAGCTTCTGCTAATGTTAAATCTTTTGCTGTTTTATCGAAATATAGACGGGACGCAGCTTCGATTCCATAAGCGCCATGTCCGTAATAAATTGTATTTAAATATCCTTCTAAAATATGATTTTTATTATAGTTTACTTCAAGGCGGACAGTGTACATTGCCTCTAATAATTTCCGTTTCCACGTTTTATCATGATCTAAATACAGATTACGCGCGTATTGTTGTGTAATTGTACTAGCTCCTTGTACCTTTGCCATCGCTTTTAAATCAGCAACAATTGCACCTGCAATCCGTTTCACATCGAAGCCGTGATGCTTATAAAATCTTTGATCTTCAATAGAAAGAGTCGCTTCTTTTACATAAGGTGAAATTTCATTAAGAGAGACATTGTAACGTTTTTGAATTTCGTTACTTTGTCCAATAACAGTATCATCGTTTGCGTAAAAGACGCTTGTTTGCGGGACCGCAACAGGAGGAGGTCCCATAATTTTTGCAACTATAATAATAACAAAAAAAGAAAAAACGAAGAAAAGGACGCAAGAAAACATTGCGGTGAAGAAAAGACGTTTATATTTTTTAAGTTTTGGATTCATAGTTTGATCCATCTTTTTTCAGCCCCTCATTAATACAAGCGTTATTGTATTAGTATTGAGGGTTTTCGTTTATTTTAAACAATGAAATTTCGAAAATAAAAAGCCCCTTCCATTAAGAAAGGAGCTCAAAGGCACGTGCTGGCCAATCGGTAATGATGACATCTACACCATAATCAATCATAGTTTGTAAATCTTTGTATTCGTTAATTGTATATGGACGGAAAACATATCCTTGCTCTTGTGCTAAATGCACAAATTCTTTCGTTAATAGCTGGAAGTTTGGATGTAACCCACTTGCTTTTCTCTGTTTTGCTTCGGCAATTGGATCAGCAATCGGTGTATCATATAAAATTGCTCTTGGGATTTCAGGAGCAATTTCTGCTAATAATGAAACAGAGTCATGGTTAAATGATGAAAATACAATTTGATTAGAAAGATGATATTCACGCACAAGTGCAACAGCTTTTTCCTCAATATTTGGGTAATGAATAACATCTGTCTTTAATTCAATATTTAGTTGTAAGTTCGTTGTGGAAAGCCAAATGAAAACCTCGCGCAACGTTGGGATTTTTGCTTCATGGAAAGAAGGGTCTTTATAGCTACCGGCGTCTAATGATTGTAGTTCCTCTACCGTTTTTTCCGAAACAAGTCCAACGCCAGTTGTTGTACGATCGACGGTTTCATCGTGAATTACGACAAGTTCACCATCTTTTGATAGATGGACATCGAGTTCAATTCCGTGAGCGCCAATGCGTTCAGCTTCTTGGAAGGCAATCATCGTATTTTCGGGATGTGTTCCTTTTACTCCGCGGTGAGCGAAAATAAGTGGTTTACTCATGTGAAAATCTCCTTATTATCTCTTTTCTTTCATTATGAAACTGCTTTAGGAAAAATACAATTGAATATGACAAACATTTACAAAAGTCTAACAGTTGCACAAAAGTTAACGTTAACGTAAAATGTAATAATTGAGTGAAGGGAGGAATAAACATGTATAAAATTGATGAAGTAACAAAACAAGTTGGTTTAACAAAACGTACACTTCGTTATTATGAGGAAATTGGTTTAATTCATCCCCCGGAACGTAGTGAGGGGAATATTCGTCTGTATACGGATGAGGATATTGCAAGAATTAAAAGAATTGTAGAAGCGAAAGAAGTGCTAGGAATCACACTTCAAGAAATGCAACATTTCTTATCATTAAAAGAAAGAATGGAACAAAGAAGAAATAGCGAGAACCCTCGCGACCGCGAAGTGATTCAAGAAATTAAAGATATGCTTGAAAAACAAGTGCAAACGTTAGACGAAAAAATGGAGCAAATGCAACGTGTAAAGGCAGAACTTGAAGATAGTTTACATCGTGCAGTAACATTTTTAGAGAGTACAAAAGGAGAGTAATCAAAATGGAGAGCAAACAAAAACTAGGGAGATTGATTACAGTGGTAGCTACCTTTCTTGCCTTTTCGGGTATAGGGGTAGTTGACCCAATCTTGCCGATTATTGCTGAGAAAATTGGTGCAACGCATTGGCAAGTTGAAATGTTATTTACCGCTTATATTTTAACGATGGCAATCATGATGTTACCAGCCGGTATATTTGCATCGAGATTTGGTGATAAACGAATGATGACAATCGGTCTTGCGATTGTGACTGTATTTGCGTTTATATGCGGTATATCGCAAACGATTGCTCAATTATCTCTTTTCCGCGCTGGATGGGGATTAGGAAATGCGATGTTTTTTGCGACAGCAATGACGCTGTTAATAGCATTAAGTAAAGAAGTTCATGAAGCAGTAGGATTATACGAAGCAGCGATCGGTTTAGGTATGGCTGGGGGGCCGTTATTGGGTGGAATACTAGGTGGACATTCTTGGCGTTATCCGTTTTTCGCGACGAGTATTTTAATTTTCTTAGCATTTATTTTAGTATTCTTTTTTGTAAAAGAACCAGAGCGAAAAGTGAAGCGTAAGGCTGCTGGCGTGGGAGAATTACTTAACCTGGTGAAGTATAAACCATTTATGCAAGGTGCCATTTCAGGGATGCTATACTACTACGGATTTTTTGTCGTGTTAGCATATTCACCACTTATTATGCATTTATCAGCTATTCAATTAGGCTTTGTATTTTGCGGATGGGGATTAGCGTTAGCTTACGGTTCTGCAATTTTAGCACATAAGCTAGAAGGGAAATATGAACCAAAAACATTATTGAAGGGTAGTTTACTCGTATTTGCGATTTTCTTAATTGCACTATTCTTTGTGAAAATTATGTGGTTACAAATTACTCTTATCGTTTTATCAGGATTGGCATCTGGTTTAAACAATGCATTATATACAAGTTATGTAATGGATATTTCACCTTATGAAAGATCTGTTACGTCAGGTGTTTATAACTTTGTTCGTTGGTTAGGTGGTGCGATTGCTCCAATTTTATCAGGAGTTATCGGGCACACAGTTTCACCACAAAGCCCATTTTTAGTTGGGGGAATTGTCGTGTTAGTTGGTTGTATTATGATCCTAATTCCAATTCGTAAACCAGTAGAACTAGAGACAAAAACCCTTTCTTAAGAAAGGGTTTTCTTTATACATATATGTTAGAACCCTCTGACTAAAATATATTTTCGGTATTTTTGTACTTTTAACTATACTTTTTGGATGTTTTGTTTTATTTTTGTTAGGGGACATTAATGATGTCCTCATTATAAATTTGCATTGAAAGGCGTGATTGTACGATGGAACTATGGTTCACAGAGAAACAAACAAAACATTTTGGGATTACGGCGCGTATTAACCGCACATTACATACGGAGCAAACAGAATTCCAAAAACTTGATATGGTTGAAACGGAAGAGTTCGGAAACATGCTTATTTTAGACGGCATGGTTATGACAACAGAAAAGGACGAGTTCGTTTATCACGAAATGGTAGCGCACGTACCTTTATTTACACATCCAAACCCTGAGAACGTATTAGTTGTTGGCGGCGGCGATGGCGGTGTTATTCGCGAAGTGTTAAAACACCCAAGTGTAAAGAAAGCAACTCTTGTTGAAATTGATGGAAAAGTAATTGAGTACTCTAAACAATACTTACCATCAATCGCAGGCGCATTAGATAATGAGCGTGTAGAAGTAAAAGTAGGAGACGGTTTCCTACACATCGCAGAAAGCGAAAATGAATACGACGTAATTATGGTAGATTCTACTGAGCCAGTAGGACCAGCAGTAAACTTATTTACGAAAGGTTTCTACGCTGGAATCTCTAAAGCATTAAAAGAAGACGGTATTTTCGTTGCGCAAACGGACAACCCTTGGTTCACACCAGAGTTAATTACGACTGTGTTTAAAGATGTAAAAGAGATTTTCCCAATTACTCGTTTATACACAGCTAATATTCCAACATACCCAAGTGGTCTTTGGACGTTCACAATCGGATCTAAAAAACATGATCCACTAGAAGTAAGTGAAGAGCGTTTCCACGAAATCGAAACGAAATACTACACAAAAGAATTACACAACGCAGCATTCGCATTACCGAAATTTGTTGGCGATTTAATTAAGTAAGAAAATCGAATTTGAACAAATAAAGTGTGAGTAGCTCATTTAAGGTGTTTGTCCAGAAGACTTGAACATGCTAGCTACTTACACTTCTGTAGAGAAAATCGTCTTCTTGTTGTTAAAAAGAAGACCCCGGTAAATCGAGAAAGAGGAGCAATTCGCTCCAAATTTGAGAAATAGTGAAAGGTTGGGATACCTTAAGTTCCACATAAGGAGGAAAAGAATATGCGTTTTGATGAAGCTTATTCAGGTAAAGTATTTATTAAAAGTCATCCAAGTTTTGAAGAGTCAAAGGTAGTTATTTATGGGATGCCTATGGATTGGACAGTAAGTTACCGTCCAGGATCTCGTTTTGGCCCTGCACGTATTCGTGAAGTATCAATCGGTCTTGAAGAATATAGTCCGTATTTAGATCGTGAACTAGAAGAGGTAAAATATTTTGATGCGGGTGATATCCCATTACCATTCGGAAACGCACAACGCAGCTTAGACATGATTGAAGAGTATGTATCAAAACTTTTAGATGCCGATAAGTTTCCACTAGGTCTCGGCGGTGAGCACCTAGTGTCTTGGCCAATTTTTAAGGCAATGGCAAAAAAATATCCGGATTTAGCAATCATCCACATGGATGCTCATACTGATTTACGTGAATCGTATGAAGGGGAGCCTTTATCCCACTCTACACCAATTCGTAAAGTGTGTGATTTAATTGGTCCGGAAAACGTATATTCTTTCGGAATTCGTTCTGGAATGAAGGAAGAATTTGAATGGGCGAAAGAAGTAGGTATGAACTTATACAAATTTGACGTATTAGAACCGTTAAAAGAAGTATTACCGAAACTTGCAGGACGCCCAGTCTATGTCACAATCGACATTGATGTATTAGACCCAGCTCACGCTCCAGGAACAGGAACGTTAGAAGCTGGCGGTATCACATCTAAAGAATTATTAGATTCCATCGTAGCAATTGCAAATTCAAATATAAATGTAGTTGGAGCAGACTTAGTAGAAGTAGCTCCAGTCTACGACCATAGTGATCAAACACCAGTCGCAGCAAGCAAATTCGTGCGGGAAATGCTGCTCGGTTGGGTGAAATAAAAGTGAAGCCGACTGTTTAGACCCGGTGACTAAGGTTCTTAGACGCAAGGGTCTAGGAGGCGTAACTGGATAGAAGTAAAAGCGGAAGCGGCTCGCTCAGAATGTGAGGGGGATGGAGCTTCAGACGTAGAGGCGCTTTTTGCCGCGAAGCCACCGATCATTCTAGCCGCTGCAGCTGGACAAAAAAAGAGTTATTCTCATCATTTGAGAACAACTCTTTTTCTTATGCAACTTTCTCTTCCGAATTAATGCCGCGAATTTCATCAGCAGAGCGGATCGGATATTTGCGGAACACAATAGATCCGATGTATCCGACAATAGTGGTAACGATTCCACATAGTACAGCAGCAATCGTTACTTTTATAACGTCATTAAATCCGAATAGGACAAGAAGACCTGGAATTGGTGATGCTGTTCCTGGTGCATTATTAACAAGCTGGAATAGCGATGTAATAATACCGGCAAGTGCACCGCCAACGAAGTTTGTTGCATAAATTGGAATTGGATTTGCTGAAACAACATCGGCTTGTGTTAAAGGCTCGATCGCTACAGCGATTGTGTCTTTCTTTGAGCAAATTTTTAGTCGCTTAAAGAAAATAAAGTTCATCGGGGCTGAGGCTGCTACGGCAAGACTACCAATTGCCATTGGTAAACCTGTTAATCCAAGCATTGCAGTTAGTGCCATAGAACTCAGTGGAGAGGTAGAAATAACTGTTATTAATCCACCAAGCATAATACCCATAATGATAGGACTTTCTGTAGTTGCAACTGATATCATAGAACCGATTTTACCAAGTGTTGCGTTAACGAGCGGATCCATAAGCATTGCCATTCCACGTGAGATTGGTGCAGCGATAAATAGGATTGCCAAAAACTCTACACCAGCTGGTAATTTCTTTTCGAGAAATTTCACGACGAAGGCACAAACGTATCCAGCGAAAAATCCTGGTAAAATACCGAATCCACTAGTAGCGATACCAATTAAAACAGCGTATACGGGGGAAACGCCGATTGCTAATGCGACTAAAATCGCTGCTGCGACACCGCTCATACTACCAGAAGCTTCTCCTACTGATTGTAAAAAGTCATTATGAAACATTTCTCCACCTATATAACGGTGAAATGCTTCAATAAGAAAACTTGCGATTGCTGCATTAGCTAAAGCGCCCATCGCCTTCATTCCGTAAGGTGCACGGTAACTGAAAAGTGTAAATAGACAAAGTACAACAAGTAATAGTGCTAAACCTTGCAAGATAGCCATTTGAAAATTGTCTCCTTTGATTTTTGTAATAAAGTGAAACTTTAATCAGTGGGTGTTTTGTCCCTTCCCACTGATTATTAGTTGAACCAATCGGGCATTTACGGGCAGTTGTTTCCCACCGACTTTTCCCGTATTCACCGCATTTGGGGGTGGGAGTCTTACTGTCCGTTAATGCGGGATAAAAATTCGTATCATTCAATAATAATATAAAAGTGTATGAAACGGAAAAATTTTTTCTTGGGAACTTGCTGTAAGAAAAAATCCCTTACAATAATGTAAGGAAAGTGTAAGACTTTTAGATAGAGTATAGTATGCTCTTTTCCGTATAATAAAAGTATAGATATAATACTAGTGAGAAAGAAGTGCAAACAGGAGGCGCATGTATGAAATTGGTAATTAAAGTTTTAGCTGTATTCGCCATCATTTTAGGGGGAACAGCATATTATTTAAACACAAAAACAGAAGGTGTACATGCTTTTGTAGACAACTTCTTTTCAAATAAAGAAATACAAGATTATTATGCGGTTGTAGATAAAGGTGAGAAAAAAGACGGTGAGTATTTGTATACATTTAAAGGGTATACAGAGGACGGAAATCAACAAATTATTAAAAGAATGGTAAATCGTGAATTGCATGCAGGTGCTTTTATAAAAATTTATGCAAAAGGTATGCAAGGAAAAGGATGGGCTGAAATACCGAAAGAGTCAATCCCGCAAAAAGCATTGCAAAAAATAGAAAAACCATAAAAGGAGCGAATCGTTCGCTCCTTTTTTAGTGCGTTAAAATAGTGATAGATGTATTTTCTTTGTTAGAAATGATTTTGGCATGTCCACCAATTGGAAAAGTAAAAATTGGAGTTGTATGTCCAAAATTTGCATTTGCAATGATAGGAATATGTGCAAGTTCAGGTTTTGAAGAAATCATTTCTTGAATATCCGCTATCGTACATTCTGCTTCTTTTTGCATTCTTCCTATTACAATACCTGTTATATGTTCAAAATTAGGTTGCTGCATAAGGGAATGTAGATAGCGATCAAAAGTTTTAAGCGTCGATTTTCCTGTTAAACTGTCTTCTTCAAGGAATAAAATTTTGCCCTTTAAGTTTGGCATATATGGTGTGCCTTGTAGTAAATTAAGTGTGCTCATATTGCCACCGATAATTTCTCCTGTCACTTCCCCCTCTTGAATTGGAACATACCCTTCATTTTTAATAAATTCTCGATTTTCCTGATCCATATACCAAGAATCATCGCTCCACGTTTCCGCCGGAATGATTTCAATAGGCCCATTAGTGGTTAAGCATTGTAAAAAGTAATCAGCCGTGTAATGGAGTCCTTTTTCCATTCCAAATGAAGAGAAGTGGGGACCTGAATATGTAACGAGACCCGTTTTTGCGTAAATTGCATTATTTAAGGCAGTAATATCAGAATAACCACAGAAAAATTTTGGGTTTTCACGAATTAAATCATAATTGAGATGTTTCAATAAACCATTCGAGTTGTATCCGCCAAGTGTAGTTAAAATAGCTTTTACATTAGGGTCTCTAAATGCTTCATGGAGGTCTTGGACGCGGGAAGAAATAGAAGAGGAAGCAAATCGATCTATCTCATCGGCATATTTTGAGAATGTCACTTGAAAGCCCATGTCAGTTAATCTTTTTATAGCAAGTTTTCTATTTTCATTTGAAACAATACTTAAACTACAGGATGGTGAAATCACGCGTATTTCATCACCCTTTTTTAACTTTGTTGGTATCACTGAATTCACCTCTCTAATTAAAAGAATATTTAGATTTAAAAAATATTTTATCACATGAAATAAAGTAGAAGTGAATTATTTTTCGAAATGGAGTTTTCCTGATTTTTCAGCAGACAGACAGCGTCTTTTTTTGATATGATAGGAAAAGTGATTTATTATAAGTAGTATTTAATATCTATAACATTTGAAAGGTGTGCAAGACGTGAAGAAACAACTTGCAGGCTTGCCGGTACACGTTCATTTCGTAACAGAAATCCGTGAAGGGGCGAGGAAGGAAACCGTTGCTTTTGAAGCAAATGGTCAATACTATGTAAAAGGTCAAGGTACATATGTAACATTCCAGGAGCCGAACGAACAAGGCGAAGTGAAAACAATTATTAAAATTCAAGATGAACAAGTTCTCATTATGCGTTCAGGTGCTATTTCTATGCGTCAGACGCATGTGAAAGGTGAATGGACAACGGGTACGTATACGAGTGAACTTGGTACGTTTGCACTGCAAACGAAAACTGATAACGTTCTTTTTAAATGGTCGGATGAAAAGAAAAAAGGACAACTCTTCTTAACGTACGCATTGCTTCTAAGTGAACAAGAAGCTGGCAGATATACAATTACAATTAATTTGAAGGAGGCAAAATAATGAATTCCTTAGAACAGGTAAAAGGATTGATTAAAGAAGAAATTCAAGCTGCTGTATTAAAGGCAGAATTAGCGACAGAAGAACAGATTCCAAACGTTGTATTAGAATCTCCAAAAGATAAAACAAATGGTGACTTCTCTACAAACATGGCAATGCAACTTGCACGCGTTGCGAAAAAAGCACCTCGTATGATTGCAGAAGAACTAGTTGCAAACTTCGATAAAGCAAAAGCTTCTATTGAAAAAATCGAAATCGCTGGTCCTGGTTTTATTAACTTCTATATGGATAATAGCTACTTAACAGATTTAATTCCAACAATCGTAAACGCTGGTGAAGCTTACGGTGAAACGAATACTGGTAAAGGTGAAAAAGTACAAGTTGAGTTCGTATCTGCGAATCCAACAGGTGACCTTCACTTAGGACATGCACGTGGTGCGGCAGTAGGTGACACTTTATGTAACGTATTAGCAAAAGCAGGATACGATGTATCTCGTGAGTACTATATTAATGATGCTGGTAACCAAATTCATAACTTAGCTCTTTCTGTTGAAGCTCGTTACATGCAAGCTTTAGGTTTAGAGAAAGAAATGCCAGAAGACGGTTACCATGGTGCGGATATCATTGGAATCGGTAAACGTTTAGCTGAAGAGTTTGGCGATCGTTACGCAAAAGCTGATGAAAAAGAAAGCTATGAATTCTACCGTGAATATGGTTTGAAATATGAGTTAGCAAAACTTCAAAAAGATTTAGAGAGCTTCCGTGTTAAATTTGATGTATGGTTCTCAGAAACATCATTATACAAAAACGGAAAAATTGATGCTGCACTTGCTGTATTAAAAGAGCGTGACGAAATCTTCGAAGAAGGCGGAGCAACTTGGTTCCGTTCAATGACTTACGGTGACGACAAAAACCGTGTATTAATTAAAAATGACGGTTCTTACACATACTTAACGCCAGATATTGCTTACCATCGCGATAAATTAGAGCGTGGTTTCGATAAGCTAATCAACATTTGGGGTGCTGACCACCACGGTTACATTCCTCGTATGAAAGCTGCTATTCAAGCGCTAGGTTACGATAAAGAAACACTTGAAGTAGAAATCATCCAAATGGTACAACTGTACCAAAATGGTGAAAAAATGAAAATGAGTAAGCGTACAGGTAAAGCAGTTACACTTCGTGAGCTTATGGAAGAAGTAGGCGTGGACGCAATGAGATACTTCTTCGCGATGCGTAGCGGTGATTCTCATTTAGACTTCGATATGGACTTAGCTGTATCAAAATCTAATGAAAACCCAGTATACTATGCACAATATGCTCATGCTCGTGTATGCAGTATCCTTCGTCAAGGTGAAGAGTTAGGATTAGCTGCAGATGGAGACGTGAATTACAAACTTGTTACTTCTGAGAAAGAAGTAGAGTTACTGAAAAAACTTGGTGAATTCCCAGCTGTAGTTGCGGATGCAGCACAAAAACGTCTGCCACACCGCATTACAAGCTATGCATTTGAATTAGCAGCAGCATTACACAGCTTCTACAATGCAGAAAAAGTATTGAACCAAGATAACTTAGAATTAAGTAAAGCTCGTTACGAGTTAATGAAAGCAGTACGCACTACACTTCAAAATGCATTAGCAATCGTAGGAGTATCTGCACCGGAAAAAATGTAATGAAGAAAAGCGGAACCGACTGTTTAGTCCCGAAGCCACTGAGTATTCTAGCCACTGGAGCTGGACAATAAAGAAAAACGGAAGCGGACTTTCGTTTTTAAATAAAAGGCAATCACACGATGTTGTGATTGCCTTTTTGTATGGAGATAATAAAAAAATAAAATTTTATCAAACAAAAGGATAATTTGCGTCGTCTTATATAAATGACAGGAGGCTTATGATGGAAGAAAAGGTAGAAAAATTAATTGATATATATAAGCAGCAAATATATTCCTTATGCTATAAGTTAGCGAAAACGAAAGAAGATGCGGAAGATATTTTTCAAGAGACGTGGATAAAAGTTTTTTCCTCTAGGCACCAACTTTCTTATGTGGATAATTATAAAAAGTGGATTACTACAATTTGTGTTCGTACGTTTTATGATTTTTATCGTAAGAAAAAAAGATGGAAAGATCGAATATTGGATTTGTTTCATAAAGAAGATGGTGGAGAAATAGATTTCGCAGATGAAGTGAATATATCAGAAGAATTTATTCAAAAAGTGGAAGCGGAAATGATACGGGAAGTTATACAGTTATTAAATGAAAAGTATAAAACTGTGCTCGTACTCTACTATTATGAACAATATTCTTATAAAGAAATGAGTGAAATATTAAATATACCGATTGGTACAGTGAAATACCGCCTTAATTATGCGAAGAAGCAAATGCGAGAACATTTGGAGGGGTTCGTTTATGAAGGAAGATAAATTTGATCAAAAGATAAAAAGTAGTTTAGCGGGAGAGATGATTCCTAGTGAAGAGCTGATAAATCATACGAAACAGAGCGTGCGAAATGCTCGGAAATTAGAGAAAAAGTGGGTTATTTTCATTCATGCTATTTGGATGATTGTATTAACAGTCACCCTAGAGCAGTTTGTTAGTCATTTGGATCATAAAATAACTGTCATTATAACGATAGTTATTATGATGCACCTATACATTCCGATATATGTTGTCATACAGTCATTTTTAAAGAAGGAGTATAAATTACATGATAGAGTTCGCTAATCCATTTGTAGTATTTGAGATAGCTGGGATTACAATGTTTTTGGCTTTTATAGCACTTTTAGTATGTGTAGCATCATGGGTGTATACAGATGCGAAAACGCGTGGAATAAGTAAGTGGTGGAGTGTTATAGCGATTGTATTGCCATTTTTTATTGGAGTTTTGTTATATATGATACGAAGAAGTAACAAGAAAATAGAAAGAGAATATACGATGAAGAGTATGAAAAAGCAAAAGGTAACATTAGTTGTTATATTTGCAAGTGCGATGTTTGTATTACTTAGCGGCTTTGCTTTTGTTCAAACGTTAGATGATATGTGGAGAGCTGGTGATATATATTTAGAAAATGAGAAGCAAGGGGAGACAAGTTATGAGGCAAAATTTTCATCATGGGATATTGCTGGGAAAGATATTGAACTTGAGTATGCAAAAGATACAGAAGTAACATTTTCTTATGAAACAGATGCAAAACGTGGGAATTTATGCTTTAGCTTGTATGAAAGGAAAGGAGAAGGAGAAGGTATAAGAGAGTTAAAAGAAATCTGTGAATCGAAAAAAGGTACTTTTAAAGCTACATTAAAAGCAAATGAAAAGTATGTATTTAGTATAAGTGGTTTAATGGTGAAAGATGGTTTTGTAAAAGTGAATTGGGAAGCAAAATAAAGGGCCCCTGAGAAAGGCCCTTTATTTTATTGGATTGTATAAGTGACAGAAAAG
Organism: Bacillus cereus group sp. BfR-BA-01524; assembly: GCF_022662595.1. NCBI lineage: Bacteria > Bacillati > Bacillota > Bacilli > Caryophanales > Bacillaceae > Bacillus > Bacillus cereus group sp. BfR-BA-01524. Next base: position 57,217 of record NZ_JAKUDW010000032.1, read on the forward strand.
CTAACAGGACTATAGTAAACGTAAGGTGCATGAAATTGAACGTACATATTTCCATCTGTTTTTGCAGTGAAAATTCGGCCGTAACCATCAGAATAACGTCCAATAAGGTTATGATTTGAGTCATAAACACTGTAACTAGGAGTTTTGCTGTTAGGTTGAATTGTTAACTCTTGTCCCTTTTGAAGGAAAATAGGTTCTTGTTCAGAACTACCTCCAGTTTGCAAAGAATAAAATTTTGTAAAGCTTTGTTCTTGAGCGGCAGCAGCGACTTTTGTTTCAGGAATAAACGCGGTAGCGCCGGTAATTCCTGCTAAAGTTAACGCACCTACTAAAATCATTTTTTTCATAATAGAAAAAGCCTCCTTATAAGTTGTAATCGGTATTGTTACAGTTAATATTGTATACGATAATGAGTAGGATAAAATATGCTTTTATGCATATATATTTTTTCTCAATAAAAGACCACTGATAAAAATCAGTGGTCTTTTATTGATTAGGCAGCTTTCTGTTCAGTTTGAGTAACAGGTTTTTGAAGCGAGTTATAAACCCCTGTTCCGATAACGTCTAATGCCATTTTCATTCGTTCAGGTGAAATGTTTTCTAATACGTTATCTTGAGGTGTATGGTATACCTTCTCGATATGATAGATTAATGGATTCCAACTATCGACACCCATCCAAATAAATAGAGCAGCAGGAATACCAGCTTCAGTAAATGGAACATGATCACTAGAACCGAATTTACCTTGTAGGACGAGGTCATTATTTAGTTGTTTACCTGCTTGCAAGGCAGCGTCTGTTACAAAGTTTGTAGAGCCATCAGGTGTCATAGCATATAAATTCTTTGCTTTATCATAATTTGTTGCAACCATATCAGCATTAAAGACGCCTAAAATACGGTCACGTTCTTTTTGAGATAAACTATTCACATAATAATCCGAACCAAGTAAGCCAGTCTCTTCAGAACCAAAGGTAATAAAACGAATTTCTTTATCAGTTTCTACATTTTGAAAAGCACGAGCTAGTTCTAATACTAATCCAGTTCCAGAAGCATTATCATTTGCGCCAGGTGCTCCGACAACACTATCATAGTGCGAGCTTACAACAACTGCTTTTTCATTACCTGTACTCTTTTTTGGTTTCTTTTTTGCGATAACATTTAGAGATGTTAATTTAGATTCATGTCTTGCCTTTAGAGAAAGGATTGTAGTTCCTTTTTTCGCAATTTCTTCTTTAAATGTATTTCCTTGCGCATAAGCAAGGCCAAATACAGGTACAGATTGTTTTTTCGTTAAACGAGGATTGAAAGTTTGCCCATAGTTTCCGCGTCCTCCAATTAAACTGTATAAAAGAACGCCTTTTGCACCTTTGCTAACGGCATTTTCAACTTGTTTATTATAATCAGCGACAGTTGTTCCTCTTTCAAATAAAACAATTTTACCGTTTACTTCATTTGGAATATCTTCTAATTTTGTCCCACCTTGAACAAAGATAAGGGGAGCTGTAACAGCTTCTGTAGAAATTAGTGAATTAGGAGCAGCACCAGCTTGCCAATTACGTTTTATTGATAGTGGTGATTCAATGAATCCAACGTACTGATCGGGCACCTGAAATGGCTGATATTCTACTTCATAGCCCATTGATTTAAGCTGCATACCAATGTAACGAGAAGCCCATTCTTCGGATTTTGTTCCACCAGGGCGAGGACCAATTGTTTCAGATAAGAAACGAACATGTTCAATTGCGCGGTTTGGATCAATCTGTTTTGTAATAGATGGAGTTTGTGTAACCTCTGACGTGGAATCCGCTTTTGCTTGCCCAATTGGAGCTAAGCTAACAGCGAGTGATACAGCAAGCAAAGAGCTTACTATTTTTTGTTTCAATGATTTTCTCATTTTTTCCTCTCCTATTCTTCTATTCTCTCTGACTGACAAAAGAAGACGGATAATGACCTTATTTTACCTTCGTATCTTTTATTTTTCAATATTCTGACATTGAGAAATAAAAACGATATATGCATATTTGCATATTTTCGAGGGAGATATGTATGCTATCATTTTAAACGAAGGTTCGCTTTCTACTCTGAAAGCTCCTACATTGCATGAATCTAGTGTACCCAAACTTTAGATTATGTAGAGGAATGGAACCACTGTAGGGTTTCATTTCTCATGTTTGAATCAGTTGATGGTAATTATGTTTCCGCATTTCATAATTATTATCAGTGATATATGTAAGGCATCCATATGAAAATAAGAGGCTGTTCAAAGGTTTTCCGTACTTTTGGGCAGCCTCACCCCGTTAAAAGGACGATACTTTATGTATCGTCCTTTTTGTATAAAAAAACATCCAATCAATTGAGAGATTGATTGGATGTGAAAACATTATTAATAATGTTTTTTGCGTTTTGTAGCTAAAATACTTAATAATCCAGCTAGTAGAAGAATGATACCTACTGTTTGTGTAGGATCTTCTTTATGACCTGTATTCGGAAGGTGTTTATCCCTATTTCGATCATCTTGCTGTTTGTTATCTGTTTCATTTGATGTTTCTTCGGAAATTCCGTTTTTGTGTTTCTCAGATGTTTCATTGCCTTTGTTTTCTTCTTTATTTGGAGGAGTAACCGGCTTGTCATCTCCACCTGACGAAGATTCAATCTTTTTATTTGAAACTGTAATTTGTAGTGGCGTAGCTTGGGCTTTATCAATTGTAAAGTTTATTGGTGATGCATCTAATTGATAGCCTTTAGGAGCCTGTGTTTCTACTAATTGATAATTACCAGGTTTCAAATCATTTACGATTACTTTTCCGTGTTGGTCTGTTTTTAAACCTTCTCGGATGATTTTTCCATCTTGGTCTAAAATATTGAAAATGGCACCTTCAAGTGTTCCATGGTGATCAATATCAACTTTAGTTAACTCAATTGAACCTGTTGTTAAACTATTTAAAGCTGTAACAGAGGTAACCTGAGATTGTCCTTTCGTAATTGTGAAAGGAATTGGTTTAATGTTTAAATCATAGCCAGTTGGAGCTTTCGTTTCAATGAACTGATAATCTCC
>NZ_JAKUDW010000033.1:0-58541 GCF_022662595.1 Bacillus cereus group sp. BfR-BA-01524
GCAGAGAGGTCACACCCGTTCCCATACCGAACACGGAAGTTAAGCTCTCTAGCGCCGATGGTAGTTGGGACCTTGTCCCTGTGAGAGTAGGACGTCGCCAAGCAACTAAAACACGAGTCAAATGACTCGTGTTTTTTCGTGTTTTATTTTATAATCCATAGTAATAAAAAATGTGTTTAAAGTATTTATATTTTGATTAAATACAGGGGAATGTGGCTAGGATAGTGAATAAGCAAAAGAGTTGCAAATTTTATTAATACGTATATAATTAAAGTCAAAGATAGTCAAAGTCAATAAAGGTGGCGGATAAATGAGAAATATATCTGATATCATTGAGCAATATCTAAAGCAAGTTATTGACTTAAGTAATAATAATGTGATTGAAATCAAGAGAAATGAGATTGCGGATCGATTCGAGTGCGTACCATCTCAAATCAATTATGTAATCAATACCCGTTTTACGTTAGAAAGAGGATTTGTAGTAGAAAGTAAACGTGGTGGAGGAGGTTACATTCGCATTATAAAAGTCAAGCTGCATGATGATATAGACATTATTGATCAAATGCTTCATATGATTGATCATAGCGTTGCGCAAGGGAATGCAGAAAGTATGATTATACGTTTAATAGAAGAGGGAATCATAACAAATCGTGAAGCGAAACTGATGTTAAGTGTAATAGACCGTTCTGTATTATCAATGGATGTTCCTTCTCGAGATGAACTTAGGGCTCGAATATTATGCGCAATGTTAAGAACACTGAAATATAAATAAATATAACTTTTGTAAAAGATTGATAACTAAGATAAAGCAGTTAAATATTGTAGAAGTTTTGAAAAAGAACATGCACTTTTATTTAAACGGATTCAGGAAAGCGAACAATCTAGTAATGTATGAAAAGTACCATGAGATAGAGCGTTTCTGTTGTAAAGGTGGGGATAGTGATGACTTGTCAAAACTGTAACATAAGACCAGCAACTTTACATTATACAAAAGTAATTAACGAGAAGAAGGCGGAAGTTCATCTTTGTGAGCAATGTGCAGAGCAAAGTGGCTATACGTCTTTCTTTCAATCATCGCAGTCTAACTTTTCATTTCATGATTTATTTGCTGGTTTATTACACGGTGAATCAACAATGTTTGAAGAAGGAAAAAATGGATTTTCAAATGCAGATATAGTAAGGTGTCCAGATTGTAAGATGACATATGAACAATTTACAAAAGTTGGACGTTTTGGCTGTTCTTCTTGTTACGATACATTTAAGGAGCATTTAAAGCCATTATTAAAACGCCTTCACGGTGGGCATACAGATCATTGTGGAAAAATTCCGGAGCGTATAGAAGGAAATATCCACTTAAAGAAAGAATTAGATGAACTAAAACTCATTCTGAAACAATACGTACAGAAAGAGGAATTTGAGAAAGCTGCAGAGGTAAGAGATAAGATTCGAGGTCTTGAAATACAGCTTAGTGAGCATAGAGAGGGGGAATAGTTCTATGTCACTGGACAAAATTATGAACGAAGCAATTAGTCCATGGATGAAGGGGGATGGCCCTGATTCTGATATTGTTTTAAGTAGTCGAATTCGTTTGGCTCGTAATTTTAAACAATATCAATTTTCCACTATGCAAAACGAAGAAGAAGCTAAACAGATTCATGAATTATTTAAAAAGAAATTTATAAATAAAGCAGTAGGATCCTTTGGGGAGTTTGGACTATTAAAGATGAATGAATTAACCCCTCTTCAAAGGAGAGTTTTAGTCGAAAAGCATTTAATTAGTCCAAATCTTGCAGGGACAGAATATGGAGCATGTCTACTATCAGAAAGTGAGCATATTAGTGTTATGCTTAATGAAGAAGACCATATTCGGATTCAGTGCCTATTTTCAGGATTACAGTTATCGGAGGCGCTTAAAAGTGCCAATCAAATAGATAATTGGATTGAGAAAGAAGTTGAATACGCTTTTGATGAATCACTTGGATATATTACGAGTTGTCCTACTAATGTTGGCACAGGGTTGAGAGCTTCTGTGATGATTCATTTACCGGGACTGGTTTTAACAAAAAGAATTAGCCGTATTATACAAGTAATTCAAAAATTAGGGTTAGTAGTAAGAGGAATATACGGTGAAGGTAGCGAAGCGTTAGGTAATATATTTCAAGTTTCAAATCAAATGACGCTAGGAAAGTCTGAAGAAGATATTATTGCAGATTTAAAGAGTGTCATTCAACAGATTATACAGCAAGAAAAAATGGCTAGAGAATTAATTGTACAAAATTCAAGTATTGAACTTGAAGATAAGGTTTATCGTTCTTACGGCATACTAGCAAACAGTCGTTTAATTCAATCTGCAGAAGCAGCTAATTGCTTATCGGATGTACGACTTGGTATTGATCTAGGATATATAAAAGGTATATCGAGAAATATTTTGACGGAGCTAATGGTTCTTACGCAACCAGGTATTTTACAACAATACGCAGGTGGACCTTTAGGGCCAGAAGAAAGAGATTATCGAAGAGCAACCTTAATCCGTGAGCGATTACGTATTGAAAAAAACTAAGCGCAAGTAGGAGGCGATTTCTATGATGTTTGGAAGATTTACAGAAAGAGCACAGAAAGTATTAGCTTTATCTCAAGAGGAAGCAATTCGTATTGGGCATAATAATATTGGAACAGAACATATTTTACTTGGGCTTGTACGCGAAGGTGAAGGAATTGCAGCAAAAGCATTAATTGCTCTTGGATTAAGTCCAGAGAAAGTTCAAAAAGAAGTAGAAGCGTTAATTGGGCGTGGAACAGAAGCTTCTCAAACTGTACATTATACACCTCGTGCTAAAAAGGTTATTGAATTATCTATGGATGAAGCGCGTAAGCTAGGCCATTCTTACGTTGGAACAGAACACATTTTACTCGGTTTAATCCGTGAAGGTGAAGGTGTAGCCGCACGTGTTTTAAATAATTTAGGTGTAAGTCTAAATAAAGCAAGACAGCAAGTTTTACAACTTCTTGGAAGTAATGAAGCTAGTTCAGGTCATCAAGGTGGTTCAGCAGCAAATGCAAATACACCGACACTTGACAGTTTAGCAAGGGACTTAACAGTTGTTGCGCGTGAAAATCGCTTAGACCCTGTTATTGGACGTGGTAAAGAAATTCAACGTGTAATTGAGGTATTAAGCCGTAGAACGAAAAACAACCCAGTATTAATTGGTGAGCCTGGTGTAGGTAAAACGGCAATTGCAGAAGGATTAGCACAGCAAATTGTAAATAATGAAGTTCCTGAAACTTTAAGAGATAAGCGTGTTATGACACTAGATATGGGTACAGTGGTAGCTGGAACGAAATATCGCGGTGAATTTGAAGATCGTTTAAAGAAAGTGATGGATGAAATTCGCCAAGCAGGTAATATTATTCTATTTATTGATGAGCTTCATACATTAATTGGTGCAGGTGGAGCAGAAGGTGCAATCGATGCATCGAATATTTTAAAACCATCTTTAGCACGAGGAGAGTTACAATGTATTGGGGCAACAACTTTAGATGAGTATCGTAAATATATTGAAAAAGACGCGGCTTTAGAAAGACGTTTTCAACCAATTCATGTTGATGAGCCAAGTTTAGAAGAATCGATTCAAATCTTGAAAGGTTTACGTGATCGTTATGAGGCGCATCACCGTGTATCTATTACAGATGACGCTATTGATGCAGCTGTAAAACTTTCAGATCGTTATATTACAGATCGCTTTTTACCGGATAAAGCAATTGATTTAATTGATGAAGCTGCTTCAAAAGTTCGCTTACGTTCTTATACAACACCACCAAACTTAAAAGAGCTTGAAGTGAAGCTTGAGGAGATTCGAAAAGAAAAAGATGCAGCTGTACAAAGTCAAGAATTTGAAAAGGCTGCATCCTTACGTGATATGGAGCAACGCTTACGTGAGAAGTTAGAAGATACAAAACGTCAATGGAAAGAGCAACAAGGAAAAGAAAATTCAGAGGTTACGGTAGAAGATATTGCAAATGTCGTTTCTACATGGACGCGTATCCCAGTTTCTAAACTTGCACAAACAGAGACTGATAAATTATTAAATTTAGAATCCATTCTTCATGATCGTTTGATTGGTCAAGATGAAGCAGTAGTAGCTGTAGCAAAAGCTGTTCGTCGTGCAAGAGCAGGATTAAAAGATCCGAAGCGCCCAATTGGTTCATTTATATTCTTAGGGCCAACAGGTGTAGGTAAAACAGAACTTGCAAGAGCACTGGCAGAATCTATGTTCGGTGATGAAGATGCAATGATTCGCATCGATATGTCAGAGTACATGGAGAAGCATTCTACTTCCCGTTTAGTTGGTTCTCCTCCAGGATACGTTGGATATGAAGAAGGTGGACAATTAACAGAGAAAGTTCGTCGCAAGCCATATTCAGTTGTCTTATTAGATGAGGTAGAGAAAGCTCATCCGGATGTGTTTAATATTTTACTACAAGTATTAGAAGATGGTCGTTTAACAGATTCTAAAGGACGTACAGTTGATTTCCGTAATACGATTGTTATTATGACGTCTAACGTTGGTGCCGAGGCGTTAAAACGTAACAAACATCTTGGATTTAATGTACAAGATGAAAGCCGTGATTATTCGGATATGAAAGGTAAAGTAATGGATGAGCTGAAAAAGGCATTTCGTCCAGAATTCTTAAACCGTATTGATGAAATTATCGTATTCCATATGCTTGAGAAAAAACATATTCAAGAGATTGTAACTCTTATGGTAAATCAGTTAGTGAATCGCTTAAAAGAACAAGAAATCGAGTTGCACTTAACAGAAGGGGCAATTTCAGCTATTGCTGATAAAGGATTTGATCGTGAGTACGGTGCTCGTCCGCTTCGTAGAGCAATTCAGAAACATGTAGAAGATAGACTATCAGAAGAACTTTTAAAAGGTGCTATTGAGAAAGGACAAAAAGTTATCTTTGATGTAGAAGGAGAATCATTTGTCATTCATAGTGCAGAAAAGGTAAAATAAGTATAGACAAACAAAGAGGGCTACGCGATAGCCCTCTTTCTTGTACGAGAAGGATAAACGTTTATAGACGAAAGTGAAGTGAACTATAAAAAGGTATGGCTAAAAAGAAAACGAAATTTATATGTCAAGAATGTGGTTATCAGTCACCAAAATATATGGGTAAATGTCCTGGATGTGGTCAATGGAATACACTTGTTGAAGAAATGGAGCCAGTTGTATCATCCAGGCGCCTTAATTACGCGAATGCAATTCAAACGGAAGTAACAAAACCAAGACGTCTTACCGAAGTAGAAACAAAGTCTGAGGCACGTATTGAAACGGAATTTCAAGAGTTTAACCGTGTGCTTGGTGGCGGAATTGTAGATGGGTCCTTAGTACTTATTGGTGGAGACCCTGGGATTGGAAAATCAACATTACTATTACAGATTTCATCGCAATTAGCAGATTCTTCATATGATGTATTATACATATCGGGTGAGGAGTCCGCAAAGCAGATTAAACTTCGTGCAGATCGTTTGCATGTAAAGGGTAGCAATCTATTTGTTGTAGCAGAGACAGACCTGCAGCGTATTGCAGCACATATTGAAGAGATGAATCCAGCTTTTGTTGTTATTGATTCTATTCAAACGATACATTTACCTGAAGTGACGTCGGCCCCAGGAAGTGTGGCACAAGTACGTGAATGCACAGCAGAATTAATGAAACTTGCAAAAACAAAAGGAATCCCTATTTTCATTGTTGGGCATGTGACAAAAGAAGGAGCAATTGCAGGACCTCGTATGTTAGAACATATGGTCGATGCAGTTCTTTATTTTGAAGGAGACCGACACCATACGTATCGTATTTTACGAGCTGTGAAGAACCGTTTTGGTTCCACGAATGAAATGGGTATCTTTGAAATGAAAGAGCTTGGTCTTGCGGAAGTTTTAAATCCTTCTGAAATCTTCCTTGAGGAAAGGCCGGTTGGTGTTGCAGGATCAACAGTAGTTGCTTCAATGGAAGGAACAAGACCGGTTTTAGTAGAAATACAAGCATTAATCTCCCCTACTAGTTTTGGAAATCCTCGAAGAATGGCGACAGGAATTGATCATAACCGTGTTTCGCTTATTATGGCAGTATTAGAAAAAAGAACAGGTTTACTATTGCAAAATCAAGATGCATATTTAAAAGTAGCTGGTGGTTTGAAATTAGACGAACCGGCAATTGATTTAGCGGTGGCTTTAAGTATAGCCTCAAGTTTTAGGGATAAATCTACGGCACCAGCTGATGCAGTAATAGGAGAAGTAGGATTAACTGGAGAAATAAGAAGAGTATCAAGAATTGAACAACGTGTACAAGAAGCAGCTAAATTAGGATTTCAACGTGTAATTATTCCTAGAAAAAACTTAGGAGGATGGACAATTCCGGATGGGATTGAGGTTGTAGGTGTTTCTAATTTAGGGGAAGCGCTTCGTTTGACATTAGGAGGCTAGGCTATGGAAGAAAATAAGCAACGTGTCAAAAGTATGATTAATATTTTACAGCTCGTGGCCCCAGGAACACCATTGCGCGAAGGGATAGATAATGTACTTCGCGCGCAAACAGGGGGACTAATTGTTCTTGGATATAATGAGCAGATTAAAAGTATTGTTGATGGTGGTTTTCACATTAATTGTGCATTCTCTCCTGCTAGTTTATATGAATTAGCAAAAATGGACGGGGCACTTATTTTAAATGAAACGGGAAGTAAAATTTTAATAGCGAATGCACAGTTAGTTCCAGAGGCATCTATTGATTCTATTGAAACAGGTATGCGTCACCGAACAGCAGAACGTGTAGCGAAGCAGACTGGAAGCCTTGTTGTGGCCATTTCACAAAGACGTAACGTAATTACGCTATATCAAGGGAACTTACGTTATACACTAAAAGATATAGGTGTTATTTTAACAAAGGCAAATCAAGCTATTCAAACGTTAGAAAAATATAAGGCTGTATGGAATGATGGTATTACGAATTTGGGCATTCTAGAATTTGAAGAGGTCGTTACAATGTCCGAGGTAGTTCACGTTTTACATAGTGTTGAAATGGTACTGCGTATTAAAAATGAAATATTGAGCTATATTCATGAGCTAGGAACAGAAGGTAGGTTAATCCGTTTACAACTTACAGAATTACTAGCTGATTTAGAGGCAGAGGCAGCATTGTTAATTAAAGATTACCATCAGGAGAAAACACAAGACCATCATCAAATTTTGAAAAGGTTACAGGACCTTGCAAATACACAACTTTTAGAGGATAGTGATTTAGTTAAATTACTTGGCTACCCAGGGCAAACCAGTTTAGAAGAAAGTGTGACGCCAAGGGGATATCGAATTACAAGCAAAATCTCTCGTGTTCCGCCACTTATTATTGAAAATTTAATTAATCGATTCAAAACGTTGCAAGGAGTTTGTCGTGCGACTATTCATGAATTGGATGATGTGGAAGGAATTGGAGAAGTAAGGGCGAAGAAAATACGAGAAGGCCTAAAAAGAATTCAAGAGCATCTCTATATGAGTAGACACAATTAAGAATATTACATTGATTCTATAATATAACGACACTAGAACATTTTTGGTATATGATATGATATATTGGTAAATAAAACTATTTATAAAAAAACACGTCCGCTTTTGCATTCGGCGTTTTGATTAGCGAAACAATGGTTAATAATGAGTAGGAGGTGGTTGGATGTTAAAACGGATCGTACAGCTCTTCTTTCTAGTAATCGGGGGAGCGTTAGGGATTTACTTAATCCCAAAAGTTATTAATGTATTAGACATCGGTGCGGTTCCTTTATTGGAAGGATCGTATGTTCGTGCAATTATTGGTGCAATTATTTTATTTTTAACAACATTTTGGCTTGTAGATTATATTGTTCAACTTATTAAGCATATTGAAGAGGCTCTTGTAAAGGCGCCTGTAGCAGATGTTTTATTTGGTACATTAGGGTTGATCTCTGGTCTTATTGTTGCATATTTAATTTTAATACCAATTCGTGAATTTACAATTCCAGTTATTAGCACGGTGTTGCAAGTGTTCTTTACTCTTTTACTTGGATATTTAGGATTCCAAGTAGGATTTAAAAAGAGGAATGAATTGCTAGGATTATTTACATTACCCCAACGTGGAGGTAAGAAGAAAAACAATAGTGAGAACGAAGAGATAGAGGTAGAAAAATCTACGGCTCATTGGAAAATTCTCGATACGAGTGTAATTATTGATGGACGTATTGCTGATATTTGCCAAACGAAGTTTTTAGAAGGAACAATTGTGATTCCACAATTCGTATTAGAAGAGCTTCAGCATATTGCCGATTCTTCCGATGCTTTAAAGCGTAATCGTGGTCGCAGAGGGCTAGATATTTTAAATCGTATTCAAAAAGAGATGCCGATTCCGGTAGAAATTTATGAAGGCGATTTCGAGGATATCCAAGAGGTGGATAGCAAACTTGTAAAGTTAGCAAAAATCACCGGTGGAACTGTAGTAACGAATGATTTCAACTTAAATAAAGTTTCTGAATTACAAGGAGTAACGGTGTTAAACATTAATGATTTAGCTAATGCAATTAAACCAGTTGTACTCCCTGGCGAAGAATTAAATGTTTATGTTGTGAAAGATGGTAAAGAGCAAAACCAAGGTGTTGCGTACTTAGATGATGGTACGATGATTGTAGTAGAAGATGGTAGAGAGTATGTAGGTTCGCAACTTAATGTGCTGGTTACTAGCGTATTACAAACATCGGCTGGTCGTATGATTTTCGCGAAACGTAAATTATTAGAAAAAGCATTATAGGTAGAGGATTATTAATATGTATACATTAATTATTCCGGCAGCCGGCCAAGGAAAGCGGATGGGTGCTGGCAAAAATAAGTTGTTCTTACTTATAAATGAAGTACCGATTATCGTGCATACATTACGTGCTTTTGAAGGAGATAAAGCGTGCAAAAGTATTGTTATGGCAATTAACGAAGAGGAACGCCCGTATTTTGAAGAATTAATGCAGAAGTATCCAATTGAAAAACAGGTACAATTTATTCAGGGTGGAGCCGAAAGACAAGATAGTGTATATAATGCGATTCAGCATGCGAGTGATGTTGAATATGTTCTTGTGCATGACGGAGCGCGCCCATTCGTAACGGATAAAGTGATTCAAAATGTATTAACAGCAGCAGAAAAATATGGAGCTTCCATTTGTGCAGTGCCAGTAAAGGATACAGTTAAGAAAGTAGAGCAAGGTGTTGTTGTCGAAACGGTAGAACGATCTCAGCTTAAGGCTGTACAAACACCGCAAGGGTTCTCTGTTTCTCTTTTGTTAGAAGCTCATAGAAGTGCAAAACAGAGCTGTTTTCTTGGTACAGATGATGCAAGTCTCGTGGAACGCATTGGTAAGCAAGTAGGTGTGGTAGAGGGGAGTTACTATAATATTAAAGTGACGACTCCAGAGGATTTACTAATTGCTGAAAGTTTCCTTCATGTTCAGAAAAAATAGCCGTGATGGTGTATAACAAAGGAAAGCTCGGCAATGGCCGGGCTTTTCTTTGTAAGGATATCAATATAATATAGAGTCATAAAGCTCAGTGGTTTAGCTCAAGGAGGATGTAAAGAATGTTTCGAATTGGACAAGGTTTTGATGTGCATGAATTTGCGGAAGGTAGACCGTTAATTATTGGCGGAATTACAATTCCACACGAGAAAGGATTAATCGGTCATTCAGATGCAGATGTATTGTTACATACGATTGCTGATGCATGTTTAGGTGCTATTGCAGCAGGAGATATCGGAAAGCATTTTCCAGATACAGACCCAGCTTTTAAAGATGCAGATTCAGCTGTATTGTTACAAAAAGTTTGGGCATTTGTGCGTGAACAAGGTTACGAGTTAGGGAATTTAGATTGTACAATTATTGCTCAAAAGCCGAAAATGGCACCGCATATTGAAAGTATGCGTAAACGTATTAGTGAACTGTTAGAAACGTCTATAGATAACATTAATGTAAAGGCAACAACAACAGAAAAATTAGGATTTACAGGTAGGGAAGAAGGAATTGCTTCTCAAGCAGTGGTATTATTACAGAAAAAATAATGGTTTTTAATTCGTAAGATGGATAATCACATTTTTTTGTTGTACAATTATAGAATGTGTAGACATTAAGAATGGAAGGTGTACCAATTATGGAAAAGCAAGTGAGAGTGCGCTATGCGCCAAGTCCAACAGGACACTTACATATCGGAAATGCGCGTACGGCATTATTTAATTATTTATTTGCTCGTCATTTAGATGGCAAGTTTATTATTCGTATTGAAGATACTGATGTGAAACGTAACGTGGCTGGTGGAGAAGAAAGCCAATTAAAATACTTGAAATGGCTCGGTATGGACTGGGATGAAGGTGTTGATGTTGGTGGTGAATTTGGACCATATCGTCAAACAGAGCGTTTAGATATTTATAAAAAATTATATCTAGATTTATTAGAGCGTGGTTTAGCTTACAAATGTTATATGACAGAAGAAGAGCTAGAAGCAGAGCGTGAAGGTCAAATTTCGCGTGGTGAAACACCTCGTTATGCAGGTAACCACCGTGATTTAACTGAAGAACAAATGAAAGAATTTGAAGCTGAGGGACGTATTCCGAGTATTCGTTTCCGTGTACCAGCTGATCGTGATTACACATTCAAAGACATCGTAAAAGACGAAGTTGCATTCCATTCAAATGATTTTGGTGATTTTGTTATCGTGAAAAAAGATGGAATCCCAACTTATAACTTTGCGGTAGCAGTAGATGATCACTTAATGGAGATTACACATGTACTTCGTGGTGATGATCATATTTCAAACACGCCCAAACAAATGATGATTTATGAAGCTTTCGGTTGGGATATCCCACAATTCGGTCATATGACTTTAATTGTAAATGAAAGTCGCAAAAAATTAAGCAAGCGTGATGAATCTATTATTCAATTTATTGAGCAATATAAAGAGCTTGGATATCTTCCAGAAGCAATCTTTAACTTTATTGCGCTATTAGGTTGGTCACCAGTAGGTGAAGAAGAAATCTTCTCTCAAGATGAGTTTATCAAAATGTTTGATGCAGCTCGTTTATCAAAATCACCTGCATTATTTGATTCCCAAAAACTAAAATGGATGAACAACCAGTATATGAAAAAGCAAGATTTAGATACGGTTGTAGAGTTAAGTTTACCGCATTTAGTGAAAGCTGGACGTGTGGGAGAAACTTTAAGTGAACAAGACCAAGCTTGGATCCGTGGTGTGATTGCTTTATACCATGAACAAATGAGTTTTGGGGCTGAAATTGTAGAGCTTTCTGAAATGTTCTTTAAAGATCATGTTGATTATGAAGAAGAAGGACAAGAAGTATTAAATGGTGAACAAGTACCTGAAGTACTTCGTGCATTTGCTGGTCAAATAGAAGCTTTAGAAGAAATGGAGCCAGCGGCAATTAAGGCGGCAATTAAAGCAGTTCAAAAGGAAACAGGACATAAAGGTAAAAATTTATTTATGCCAATCCGTGTTGCAACTACAGGACAAACGCATGGTCCAGAGCTTCCGAATGCTATTGCACTTCTTGGAAAAGAAAAAGTTTTAAATCGTCTTCAAAAAGTAATTGGTTAACATTTTCTAGGTTTAGAAATATAATAAGTATACCTAAAACCTAATAAGGAAAAGCGACGAGAAGGAGAAGTAGAAAATCAGGCTTTTTACAGAGAGAACCACCTTTAGGCTGGGAGTGGTTTATAAGCAGATTTTTGAAATGCCCCTTCGAGTCTTCTGCTGAACAGCGAATTGTTTCGTGGGACGTCTTAGGATGCAAAGTAAGCAGAAGCGGTGTACACCGTTATCATGGATGAGTTTGAGGCTTTTTTAAGCCTAAACAGAGTGGAACCGCGCTTAAAAGGCGTCTCTGTCAATATGACAGAGGCGCCTTTTTTTTATACCGTGTAAATAGGTATGAATATAGAATTTATCTCCCTATATAAGGAATTAGGGGATAAGTGATGAGTTAGGGGAGTTAGTTCGCTCGACAAAAAGCAGCCCATAAAGGGGAGGGAACACCGATGTTTAAGAGGCTTCGGGAAGATATTGAAGTCGTTTTTGAACAGGATCCAGCGGCAAGAGGTTATTTCGAAGTCATTTTAACTTACTCTGGATTACATGCAGTTTGGGCTCATCGAATTGCACATGCTTTTTATAAAAGAGATTTTTTCTTTCTTGCACGTTTTGTTTCACAAGTTAGTCGCTTTTTTACTGGCATTGAGATTCATCCAGGCGCAACTATTGGTCGACGCTTTTTCATAGACCATGGAATGGGAGTTGTAATTGGAGAAACTTGTGAAATTGGTGATAATGTAACAATTTATCAAGGGGTTACATTAGGTGGTACAGGAAAAGAAAAAGGAAAGAGGCATCCGACAATTCAGGATAATGTATTAATTGCGACGGGTGCTAAAGTCCTTGGTTCTATTACTGTGGGAGAGAATTCTAAAATCGGGGCAGGGTCTGTCGTATTAAAAGAAGTTCCTGCACATTCTACAGTTGTAGGTATACCTGGCAGAGTCGTTATTCAAAATGGAGTAAAGATTGGTCAAGAATTAAATCACTCTGACCTTCCGGATCCAATTTTTGATAAATTAAAGGCTATGGAAGTAGAACTTGATAAATTGAAGAAACAACTGGAAGTAAAGGTAGAAAGGAAGGATAAAAATGACTATTCACATTTATAATACGTTAACACGCCAAAAAGAAGAGTTTGTTCCATTAGAAGAAAATAAGGTAAAGATGTATGTATGCGGACCTACAGTTTATAACTACATTCATATTGGGAATGCAAGACCTCCTATGGTATTCGATACAGTACGTCGTTATTTAGAATATAAAGGATACGATGTGCAATACGTATCTAACTTTACGGACGTAGATGATAAATTAATTAAAGCGGCAAATGAATTAGGTGAAGATGTACCGACAATTGCTGATCGTTTTGTTGAAGCGTACTTTGAAGATGTAACAGCGCTAGGTTGCAAACACGCAACAGTTCATCCTCGTGTAACAGAAAATATGGACATCATTATTGAATTTATTCAAGAGCTTGTGAATAAAGGGTATGCATATGAATCAGAGGGTGATGTGTACTTTAAAACGAAGGAATTCGAAGGTTACGGTAAATTATCACATCAACCAATCGCTGATTTACGTCACGGTGCTCGTATTGAGGTAGGAGAAAAGAAACAAGATCCTCTTGATTTTGCTTTATGGAAAGCTGCGAAAGAAGGAGAAATCTTCTGGGAAAGCCCTTGGGGGAAAGGACGTCCAGGGTGGCATATTGAATGCTCAGCTATGGCACGTAAGTACTTAGGGGATACAATTGACATTCATGCTGGTGGTCAAGACTTGGCGTTCCCGCATCATGAAAATGAAATTGCGCAGTCGGAGGCATTGACTGGAAAAACGTTTGCACGTTACTGGATGCATAATGGATATATTAATATTAACAATGAGAAGATGTCTAAATCGCTTGGTAACTTTATTTTAGTTCACGATATTATTAAGCAATACGACCCGCAGTTAATTAGATTCTTTATGTTATCAGTACACTATCGTCATCCGATTAACTTTAGTGAAGAGTTATTACAAAGTACGAATAATGGACTGGAAAGAATTAAAACAGCTTATGGAAACTTAAAGCATCGTATGGAAAGCAGTACGGATTTAACAGACCATAATGAGAAATGGTTAGCTGAAATAGAGAAATTCCAGACTGCATTTGAAGAGGCGATGAATGATGATTTTAACACCGCGAATGCAATTACCGAATTATACAATGTAGCCAATCATGCAAATCAATATTTACTTGAAGAGCATACATCTAAAGTTGTGATCGAAGCATACGTAAAACAACTGGAAACGTTATTTGGTATTTTAGGATTAGAATTAACACAAGAAGGATTGCTGGATGAAGAAATTGAAGAACTTATCCAAAAGCGCATTGAGGCGCGTAAAAATCGCGATTTCGCATTGTCTGATCAAATTCGCGACGATTTAAAAGAACGTAATATTATTTTAGAAGATACCGCTCAAGGTACAAGATGGAAAAGAGGATAAGAATGATTGATGCAAAGCAATTAAACAGCTTGGCGTTAGCGTATATGGGTGATGCGGTATATGAACAATATATCCGCTATCACCTCCTTCAAAAAGGAAAGGTTCGCCCTAATCAATTACATCGCTTAGGGACGAGCTTTGTTTCAGCAAAAGCACAGGCAAAAGTTGTTTATCATTTATTAGAGACGGCATTTTTGACAGAGGAAGAAGAGGCGGTATTAAGAAGAGGGCGTAATGCAAATTCGGGTACAGTGCCGAAAAATACGGATGTACAAACATATCGACATAGTACAGCCTTTGAAGCGCTAATTGGTTATCATCATTTATTAAATAACCGTGAAAGATTAGACGAAATTGTATATAAGGCAATTGCAGTTTTAGAAGAAAAGGAAGGGGGCACATCATCATGAGCAGTGAATATATTATCGGACGTAACCCTGTAATTGAAGCGTTACGATCAGGGAGAGATATTAATAAAATTTGGATCGCAGAAGGTGCTGCCAAAGGACAGGTACAGATTGTACTAGCGTTAGCGAAAGAAAATAAGGTTATTTTACAACACGCACCAAAGAAAAAGTTAGATCAATTAGTTGAGGGGAATCATCAAGGTGTAATTGCTCAAGTAGCTGCATATCAGTATGCGGAGTTAGAAGATTTATTCAAAGTGGCAGAAAAACGTAATGAAGATCCATTCTTCTTAATTTTAGATGAGATTGAAGATCCGCATAACCTAGGTTCTATTATGCGTACTGCTGATGCGACAGGAGCTCATGGAATTATTATTCCAAAGAGAAGGGCTGTGGGGCTTACAGCGTCAGTTGCGAAAGCATCAACAGGAGCAATTGAATACATTCCTGTTGCGCGCGTAACGAATTTATCCCGTACAATTGATGAATTAAAAGAACGTGGACTTTGGATTGCTGGTACAGATGCCAAAGGGAAAACGGATTACCGTAATTTAGATGGTAAAATGCCAATTGGGTTAGTAATTGGTAGTGAAGGAAAAGGTATGAGTCGTATTATTGGTGAAAAGTGTGATTTCCTAATCACTCTACCGATGGTTGGTAAAGTTACATCCTTAAATGCTTCCGTAGCCGCAAGTTTGTTAATGTATGAGGTATATCGTAAACGTCACGAAATTGGTAAATAAAAGATGAACGATATTTTAATCGTTGACGGTTACAACATTATCGGAGCTTGGGGAGATTTGAAGAAACTGCGGGATGTAGATTTACAATCATCAAGAGATGCGCTTATTGATAAGATGGCGGATTATCAAGGTTATACAGGCACAAAAGTGATGATAGTCTTTGATGCCTATACAGTACATGGTATTGAAAAAAAGATGAAACAATCTCGTGTGGAAGTAATATTCACACGAAAGAATCAAACTGCAGACGAAAAGATAGAGCAACTTGCGATAGAGCTTAGAAATATAAATACACGAATATATGTTGCGACTTCTGATTACACGGAACAATGGGTTATATTTGCGCAAGGTGCCCTTCGGAAATCTGCGCGTGAATTAGAGTTGGAAGTACAGGCAATGGAGCAACAAGTAAGAAGGCGTACAAAAGACACGAAAGAACAGCAACCCGCCATGCGAAAGATATTTAGTAAAGATATTACAGAAAAATTAGAAAAATTAAGAAGAGGAGAGCGTTGAAGCATTGACGCTCTTTGTCTTTTTACTGTATAATATTGCTAAATAAATAGCGGTCGGAGGGATCAAGGTGGAAGCAGGCTTCGTAAGTGTAGGCGACGTTACATTTCGTGATTTAGAAGATGAGGCAATCGTTGAGTTAGTTCGAAAAGGTAATACTGACGCTCTAGAATATTTAATTCACAAATATAAGAACTTTGTTCGCGCGAAATCAAGATCTTACTTTTTAGTGGGTGCCGATCGAGAAGACATTGTTCAAGAAGGTATGATAGGGTTGTTTAAAGCAATTCGTGATTATAAAGAGGACAAGCTGTCTTCATTCAAAGCATTTGCTGAACTGTGTATCACTCGACAAATTATTACCGCTATTAAAACGGCGACAAGACAAAAACATATTCCCTTAAATTCGTATGTGTCTTTAGATAAGCCGATTTACGATGAGGAATCTGATCGAACATTATTGGATGTTATTTCTGAAGCGAAGGTAACTGATCCTGAAGAAATGATTATTAGCCAAGAAGAATATACAGACATAGAATCAAAAATATCTGAATTATTAAGCGATTTAGAAAGAAAAGTACTTTCTTTATATCTAGATGGGCGTTCTTATCAAGAGATTTCAGAACAGTTAAACAGACATGTGAAATCTATTGATAACGCTTTACAGCGGGTGAAGAGGAAATTGGAGCGATATATGGAAATGCGAGAAAGTACAAGTTTAAATTCATAACAAATAACAAGTGCAACAGGTGTAAAATAAATCACCTGTTTTCTTTTGTAGAGAGTACAAAATGCATGTCATTGACATTGTCTTTTATTGTATGATACATTTTTAGGGACATAATGTTACAAGGTTGGTGTAACTAATGAGGAAAAAAGTTGTACTCTCATGTGAAGAGTGTAAAAATCGAAACTACTCTACTATGAAAGATACGAGCTCAATAGAGCGACTTGAAATAAAAAAGTTTTGTAAAACATGCAATCAGCATACAGTTCACAAGGAAACAAAATAAATAATTGAAATAATACACTGGAGGTCCCGCAGATGCGTTTAACGAACTTTTTCGGCGATGTAGGTCGCGAAATGAAAAAAGTAAGTTGGCCTAAAAAAGATGAATTACTCCGCTCAACAGCGACTGTTGTTGCTACAGTTGTGTTCTTTGCGATTTTCTTCGCAGTAGTTGATATGGGCATTTCTTCTTTAATTCGGTTAATTCTTGGTTAATTCTTGAATAAGAAGCACTTATCCATGATATAATGTTATTTATAAGAACTGTGTAAAAGCCCGGTGAACGGGTTTTTTCATTTGCGCAAAAAAATGTACGTCAGGGAGGGAAGGACGCTCGTCCTAAATGAATGGAAAAAAGTTGGTATGTTGTCCATACTTATTCTGGATATGAAAATAAAGTAAAAGCAAACCTAGAGAAGCGTGTAGAATCAATGGGTATGCAAGATAAAATTTTCCGTGTTGTTGTCCCGGAAGAAGTAGAAGTAGAAATGAAAAACGGAAAAGAAAAATTAATGAAAAGAAAAGTGTTCCCAGGTTATGTATTAGTAGAATTAATCATGACTGATGATTCTTGGTATGTTGTACGTAACACGCCGGGTGTAACTGGGTTCGTTGGTTCTTCTGGTTCTGGATCTAAACCATCACCTCTATTAGAAGAGGAAGTTGTTACCATTATGAAACATATGGGAATGGACAACGAAGTGGTTGATTTCGACTTTGAACTTCATGAGACAGTACGTGTAAATGAGGGGCCATTCGCAGATTATACAGGTGCTATTGAAGAAATTGATGTGGAGAAGAAAAAGGTTAGCGTACTTGTGGACATGTTTGGTCGCGAGACTCCAGTTGAACTTGACTTCCATCAAATTGAAAAATTATAAAATGAAACTTGAAATGAATTGTAAAAAGTGATAATATCTTTTAAGTCAGTACGTCTTCGTTATCGGAGACGTTTTTTGAAAGATTTTATCCTTACAGATAAAATATGACGTGGGAGGGCAAATCACTGTCCAATTGACCACATCACGGACTTAAGGAGGTGTGTCTCGTGGCTAAAAAGGTAATTAAAATGGTAAAGCTTCAAATTCCTGCAGGTAAAGCTAACCCAGCTCCACCAGTTGGTCCAGCATTAGGACAAGCAGGTGTTAACATCATGGGCTTCTGTAAAGAGTTTAACGCTCGTACAGCAGATCAAGCTGGTCTTATCATCCCTGTTGAAATTACGGTATTTGAGGACCGTTCATTCACTTTCATTACTAAAACTCCTCCTGCTGCTGTTCTTCTTAAGAAAGTAGCTGGTATTGAGTCTGGTTCTGGTGAACCAAACCGTAATAAAGTGGCAACTGTTAAGCGTGATAAAGTACGCGAAATCGCTGAAACTAAAATGCCTGACCTAAACGCTGCTAGCGTAGAAGCTGCAATGCGTATGGTTGAAGGTACTGCACGCAGTATGGGCATCGTTATCGAAGACTAATTCGATTTGTTTTTAAAAAAGGTTGCGGGTCTGGAATT
This sequence comes from Bacillus cereus group sp. BfR-BA-01524, assembly GCF_022662595.1. Lineage (NCBI taxonomy): Bacteria > Bacillati > Bacillota > Bacilli > Caryophanales > Bacillaceae > Bacillus > Bacillus cereus group sp. BfR-BA-01524. Next base: position 18,340 of record NZ_JAKUDW010000033.1, read on the forward strand.
CCAATTCGCAACCTTTATTATCGTAAATGATTATTGTTTTTAAATAAATGGATGGCGCTCATCCTCAGGTTATACCTGAAAACAGGCGTAAACGTGGGAGGTTATTCCGCTAAAACCACATTCGAGGAGGAAATAAAAATGGCTAAAAGAGGTAAAAAGTACGTAGAAGCTGCAAAGCTTGTTGATCGTGCATCTGCTTACTCTGCAACAGAAGCAGTAGAATTAGTAAAGAAAACAAACACAGCTAAATTTGATGCAACTGTAGAAGCTGCATTCCGTTTAGGTGTTGACCCTAAGAAAGCTGACCAACAAATCCGTGGTGCAGTTGTTCTTCCACACGGTACTGGTAAAGTACAACGTGTATTAGTGTTCGCTAAAGGTGAAAAAGCTAAAGAAGCTGAAGCTGCTGGAGCTGACTTCGTAGGCGATACTGATTACATCGGTAAAATCCAACAAGGTTGGTTCGATTTCGATGTAGTAGTAGCAACTCCTGACATGATGGGTGAAGTTGGTAAACTTGGTCGCGTATTAGGACCTAAAGGTTTAATGCCAAACCCTAAAACTGGAACAGTTACTTTCGATGTAACTAAAGCTGTTAACGAAATCAAAGCTGGTAAAGTTGAATACCGCGTTGATAAAGCTGGTAACATCCACGTTCCAATCGGTAAAGTATCTTTCGAAGATGCTAAATTAGTAGAAAACTTCAAAACAATCGCTGACACTTTATTAAAAGTTAAGCCATCTGCTGCAAAAGGTACTTACATGAAGAACGTAACAGTTGCTTCTACAATGGGACCTGGCGTACGTGTAGACGTTTCTACATTAGCGTAAAAATTGGAAGTTGACTTCATAAAGAAGATTTAATATAATCATTTATGTTGTGAATTTAAATAGTGTACCGTAGACAGTAGGTGTCAATAGACTTAATTTCCTACCTAGGTGTTAATATACGAAACGGAATTTTTTTCTGTGACTATATGCCTCCATGTCTACAAGTTGGGCATGGAGGTTTTTAGTGCACTTTCGGTACATCTTCTATATAATCTACAGGAGGTGTAATAACATGAGCAAAGTAATCGAAACTAAACAACAAGTTGTAACTGAAATCGCGGACAAACTTCGTGCTAGTAAATCTACAATCGTTGTTGACTACCGTGGTTTAACAGTTTCTGAAGCAACAGAATTACGTAAGCAATTACGTGAAGCTGGCGTTGAGTTCAAAGTTTACAAAAACTCTCTAACTCGTCGTGCTGCAGAATCTGCTGAAATGGCTGAGTTAAACGAATTCTTAACAGGACCAAACGCAATCGCGTTCAGTAACGAGGATGTAGTTGCTCCTGCGAAAGTATTAAACGACTTCGCTACAAAACATGAAGCTTTAGAAATTAAAGCGGGCGTAATCGAAGGTAAACTTGTAACACTTGATGAGGTTAAAGCAATCGCTACTCTTCCATCACGTGAAGGCTTACTTTCTATGCTTCTTAGCGTTCTTCAAGCTCCAATCCGTAACCTTGCACTTGCTACTAAAGCAGTTGCAGAACAAAAGGAAGAGCAAGGCGCTTAATTTTTTAAAAGATAATTACTTGTTATCTATAAAACAATACAAACCTATTTAAGGGAGGATATTTACAATGACTAAAGAACAAATCATTGAAGCAGTTAAATCTATGACTGTATTAGAACTTAACGACTTAGTAAAAGCTATCGAGGAAGAATTCGGCGTAACTGCTGCTGCTCCTGTAGCTGTAGCTGGTGGCGCTGGTGAAGCTGCTGCTGAAAAAACTGAGTTTGACGTAGTACTTGCAAGTGCTGGCGCTCAAAAAATCAAAGTTATCAAAGCTGTACGTGAAATCACTGGTCTTGGCTTAAAAGAAGCTAAAGAATTAGTTGACAACACTCCAAAAGCAATCAAAGAAGGCGTTTCTAAAGAGGAAGCTGAAGAAATGAAAGCTAAACTTGAAGAAGTTGGCGCTGCTGTAGAAGTTAAGTAATTAACTTTTGATGCTTTAAAAAAAAGCTCGCTCTCATGCGAGCTTTTTTTTTAACTGTAAAGAAAAGAGGTGGCCATATGGCAGACCATTATTTTTCTAACGACCCTTCTAGTAAAAGTGATCGTAAACGATGGGAATTTCCACTTCGTGGATCTCAATTTACTTTTTTATCTGACCATGGGGTGTTTTCGAAAAACGAGGTGGACTTTGGTTCCCGTCTTTTAATTGAAGCGTTTCAAATGCCGGATATTAAAGGTGATATATTAGACGTAGGTTGTGGATACGGTCCTATTGGTTTGTCGTTAGCGAAAGAGTTTCAAGGTTGTGAAGTTCACATGGTGGATGTGAATGAAAGGGCGCTTGGGCTTGCGAAAGAAAATGCCGCTAATAACAGAATCGAGAATATACGTATTTTTCAAAGTAGCGTCTATGAAAATGTAGATGGCAAGTATGCTGCTATTCTATCTAACCCTCCAATTCGTGCGGGTAAAGATATCGTACATGAGATTTTAGAAAAAGCTGTGGAGTATTTAGTTCCAGGTGGAGAACTTTGGATTGTTATTCAAAAGAAGCAAGGTGCACCATCTGCGCTGAAAAAACTAGAAGAAGTATTTTCTGAAGTTGAGGTTGTAGAAAAGAAAAAAGGATATTATATCATAAAATCAAAAAAACGTTGACGGTTATTTTTGGCTATGTTAACATTATACAATGCCAATATATGATTTTCTGCGTTGAGAAAGATGTATATTTTTGTTTCTCTTGGAAAAGATAGTAAAATCAGCAGATTATGAAACAGAATGATGGTTTTCTTATAGAAGCCATTTTTCTTTTTTGAGCAGGTAGAAAGACTCAACGTATTTATCTTTAAGAGAAAAAGACTACGCTAATAGCAGTAGTTGTATTTATTTGTGATTTTGCACAAATTTTTTTGTGCATTTATAATACTCATGATTTGAGGGGTGAAGCAGTTGACAGGTCAACTAGTTCAATACGGACGCCACCGCCAACGAAGAAGTTATGCCCGTATTAGTGAAGTATTAGAGTTACCAAATCTTATCGAAATTCAAACCTCTTCTTATCAGTGGTTTCTTGATGAGGGTTTGCGAGAAATGTTCCAAGACATTTCTCCGATTGAAGACTTTACGGGAAATCTATCGCTTGAATTTATCGACTACAGCTTAGGTGAACCTAAATACTCTGTAGACGAATGCAAAGAGCGTGATGTGACGTATGCAGCACCACTTCGTGTAAAAGTGCGTCTAATCAACAAGGAAACTGGTGAAGTAAAAGAACAAGATGTGTTCATGGGAGATTTCCCACTCATGACAGAGACTGGAACATTCGTAATTAACGGTGCAGAACGTGTTATCGTTTCCCAGTTAGTTCGCTCTCCAAGCGTATACTATAGTGGCAAAGTGGATAAAAACGGAAAACGTGGTTTTACTGCTACTGTAATTCCAAACCGCGGAGCTTGGTTAGAGTATGAGACAGATGCTAAGGATGTTGTATATGTGCGTATTGACCGTACGCGTAAACTTCCTGTAACTGTTTTGTTACGCGCATTAGGGTTTGGCTCTGATCAAGAAATCACCGAGCTTTTAGGTGATAACGAATACTTAAGCAACACATTAGAAAAAGACAACACAGATAGCACAGAAAAAGCATTGCTTGAAATTTATGAGCGTCTACGTCCTGGTGAACCACCAACAGTAGAAAATGCTAAGAGCTTACTTGTGTCTCGTTTCTTCGATCCAAAGCGCTACGATTTAGCAAATGTAGGTCGCTATAAGATCAACAAGAAGTTACACATTAAAAACAGATTGTTTAATCAACGTTTAGCTGAAACGTTAGTGGATCCAGAAACTGGTGAAATTTTAGCGACAGAAGGAACAATCTTAGATCGTCGTACACTTGATCGCATTTTACCTTACTTAGAGAAAAACATTGGATTCAAAACAGCGAAACCAATGGGTGGAGTGGTAGAAGGCGATGTTGAGCTGCAATCTATTAAGATTTATGCTCCTGAGTCGGAAGGCGAACGCGTAATTAATGTAATTGGTAATGCAAATATTACTCGTGATGTGAAACACATCACACCAGGTGATATCCTTGCTTCTATCAGTTACTTCTTCAACCTACTATACAAAGTAGGGGATACAGATGATATTGACCATTTAGGAAACCGTCGTCTGCGTTCTGTTGGAGAACTATTACAAAATCAATTCCGTATCGGTCTTTCTCGTATGGAACGTGTTGTTCGTGAGAGAATGTCGATCCAAGATACGAATGCAATTACACCACAGGCACTAATTAATATTCGTCCTGTTATTGCATCTATTAAAGAGTTCTTCGGAAGTTCTCAGTTATCTCAGTTCATGGACCAAACAAATCCATTAGCAGAGTTAACTCACAAACGAAGACTATCTGCATTAGGACCTGGTGGTTTAACGCGTGAGCGCGCAGGCTTTGAAGTACGTGACGTTCATTACTCCCACTACGGTCGTATGTGTCCGATTGAAACACCAGAGGGACCAAACATCGGTTTAATTAACTCATTATCTTCGTTCGCGAAAGTAAATGAGTTTGGTTTCATTGAAACACCATACCGTCGTGTTGACCCAGAAACTGGTCTTGTAACAGGGCATGTTGATTATTTAACAGCAGATGAAGAAGATAACTATGTTGTAGCCCAAGCGAATATGAAATTATCTGATGAAGGTGAATTCCTAAGTGAAGATATCGTAGCTCGTTTCCGTGGTGAAAATATTGTAACAAATAGAGAACGCATCGACTACATGGATGTATCTCCAAAACAAGTAGTGTCGGCAGCGACAGCTTGTATTCCGTTCTTAGAAAACGATGACTCTAACCGCGCACTTATGGGAGCGAACATGCAACGTCAGGCGGTTCCGTTAATGAATCCGGAATCTCCGATTGTAGGTACAGGTATGGAGTACGTATCAGCAAAAGACTCAGGTGCTGCAGTAATCTGTAAACATCCTGGTGTTGTTGAGCGCGTAGAAGCACGTGAAGTTTGGGTACGCCGCTATGTAGAGGTTGACGGTCAAACAGTAAAAGGCGACTTAGATCGCTACAAAATGCAAAAATTCATTCGTTCTAACCAAGGAACTTGTTACAACCAACGTCCAATCGTAAGTGTTGGAAATGAAGTTGTAAAAGGTGAAATCCTTGCGGATGGTCCTTCTATGGAATTAGGTGAACTAGCACTTGGACGTAACGTGCTTGTTGGCTTCATGACTTGGGACGGTTATAACTACGAGGATGCGATCATCATGAGTGAGCGCCTTGTAAAAGATGATGTGTACACTTCTATTCATATTGAAGAATATGAATCAGAAGCTCGTGATACGAAGCTTGGACCAGAAGAAATTACACGTGACATTCCAAACGTTGGGGAAGACGCATTACGTAACCTTGACGAGCGCGGTATCATTCGCGTTGGTGCTGAAGTAAAAGATGGAGATTTACTTGTTGGTAAAGTAACACCTAAAGGTGTAACAGAATTAACAGCTGAAGAACGTCTATTACATGCTATCTTTGGAGAAAAAGCGCGTGAAGTACGTGATACATCACTACGTGTACCACACGGTGGTGGCGGTATTATCTTGGACGTAAAAGTATTCAATCGTGAAGATGGCGATGAATTGCCACCAGGCGTGAATCAACTTGTACGTGCATATATCGTTCAAAAACGTAAAATTTCTGAAGGTGACAAGATGGCCGGACGTCACGGTAACAAAGGTGTTATCTCTCGTATTTTACCAGAAGAAGATATGCCTTACTTACCAGACGGTACGCCAATCGATATCATGTTAAACCCATTAGGGGTACCATCTCGTATGAATATCGGTCAGGTATTAGAGCTTCATCTTGGTATGGCAGCAAGATACCTTGGCATTCACATTGCAACACCAGTATTCGATGGTGCTCGTGAGGAAGATGTTTGGGGCACAATTGAAGAAGCTGGTATGGCAAATGATGCGAAAACAATCCTGTATGACGGACGTACTGGTGAACCATTCGATAACCGCGTATCTGTTGGTGTCATGTATATGATTAAACTTGCGCACATGGTTGACGATAAACTTCATGCTCGTTCTACTGGACCATACTCACTTGTAACGCAGCAACCTCTGGGAGGTAAAGCTCAGTTCGGTGGACAGCGTTTCGGTGAGATGGAGGTTTGGGCACTTGAAGCTTACGGTGCTGCTTATACTCTTCAAGAAATCTTAACAGTGAAGTCTGATGATGTTGTTGGACGTGTTAAGACGTATGAAGCAATTGTTAAAGGTGAAAATGTTCCAGAACCAGGCGTTCCTGAATCATTCAAAGTATTGATTAAAGAACTGCAAAGTTTAGGTATGGACGTTAAAATGATGTCAATCAACGACACAGAAATTGAAATGCGTGATACAGAAGATGACGATGATCATCAATCAGCAGATAAATTGAATGTTGAAGTTGAGACAACTAAGGAATAATTGGGATAACCTGTAGACTAAAAGGGAGGTAGGCCCCTTGATAGATGTAAATAACTTTGAATATATGAAGATTGGACTTGCTTCACCTGACAAGATTCGTTCTTGGTCATACGGTGAAGTTAAGAAACCAGAAACAATTAACTATCGTACGTTAAAGCCTGAAAAAGATGGCTTGTTCTGTGAGCGTATTTTCGGACCACAAAAGGACTGGGAATGTCATTGCGGAAAATACAAACGTGTACGTTATAAAGGTGTAGTTTGTGATCGATGTGGCGTTGAAGTAACGCGTGCAAAAGTACGTCGTGAACGTATGGGTCATATCGAATTAGCTGCTCCTGTATCTCATATTTGGTATTTCAAAGGTATCCCGAGCCGCATGGGACTTGTCTTAGACATGTCCCCTCGCGCGCTTGAAGAAGTAATTTATTTCGCTTCTTATGTTGTAACAGAAAGTGGAGATACACCACTTGATAAGAAGCAATTACTTTCTGAAAAAGAATACCGTGCATATCGTGATCGATATGGTAGCACATTCCAAGCTGCTATGGGTGCAGAAGCGATTAAAAAGCTACTACAAGACATTGATTTAGATAAAGAAGTAGACTTCTTAAAAGAAGAATTAAAAACAGCACAAGGACAACGCCGTACTCGTGCTATTAAACGTCTAGAAGTATTAGAAGCATTCCGTAACTCTGGAAATGAACCATCTTGGATGATCTTAGATGTTCTACCAGTTATCCCACCAGAACTACGCCCAATGGTACAGTTAGATGGTGGACGTTTTGCTACTTCTGACTTAAACGACTTATATCGTCGTGTAATTAACCGTAACAACCGTTTAAAACGTCTATTGGACCTAGGTGCTCCAAGCATCATCGTTCAAAACGAAAAACGTATGTTACAAGAAGCTGTAGACGCATTAATTGATAATGGTCGTCGTGGCCGTCCGGTTACTGGACCAGGTAACCGTCCATTAAAATCACTATCTCACATGCTTAAAGGTAAACAAGGACGTTTCCGTCAAAACTTATTAGGTAAACGTGTTGACTACTCTGGCCGTTCTGTAATCGTTGTAGGACCGAACTTAAAGATGTACCAATGTGGATTGCCGAAAGAAATGGCGCTTGAACTGTTCAAACCTTTCGTTATGAAAGAGTTAGTTGGAAAAGGTTTAGCACACAACATTAAGAGTGCTAAACGTAAAATTGAGCGTGTACACCCTGAAGTTTGGGACGTTTTAGAATCTGTGATTAAAGAGCATCCAGTACTTCTAAACCGCGCACCAACACTTCACCGTCTTGGTATCCAGGCGTTTGAACCTACATTAGTAGAAGGTCGCGCAATTCGTCTTCACCCACTTGTATGTACTGCATACAATGCGGACTTTGACGGTGACCAAATGGCGGTTCACGTTCCGTTATCATCAGAGGCACAAGCAGAAGCTCGTATTCTTATGTTAGCGGCACAAAACATCTTGAATCCAAAAGACGGAAAACCAGTTGTTACTCCATCTCAGGATATGGTATTAGGTAACTACTACTTAACACTTGAGCGTGAAGGCGCAATCGGTGAAGGTATGGTCTTCAAAGATGCAAACGAAGCAATACTTGCATACCAAAATGGATATGTACATCTGCACACACGTGTTGCAGTTGCTGCAAGTTCAGTAAATAACGTAACATTTACTGAAGAGCAAAAAGGTAAGCTTCTATTAACAACAGTTGGTAAATTAATATTTAACGAAATCTTACCAGAGTCGTTCCCTTATATTAATGAACCGACAAACTCAAACCTTGAAAAAGAAACACCAGCGGAATATTTCGTTGAAAAAGGTGCGAACATTAAAGAAATTATTGCTAGTCGCGAAGAAGTGGCGCCATTTAGCAAGAAGATCCTTGGTAACATCATTGCGGAAGTATTCAAGCGTTTCCAAATTACGGAAACATCTCGCATGCTTGACCGTATGAAAAACTTAGGATTTAAGTACTCTACAAAAGCTGGTATTACAGTTGGGGTATCTGACATTCTTGTATTAGGTGAAAAAGATGAAATTCTCCATGAAGCACAAGCAAAAGTAGATAATGTAATTAAACAATTCCGTCGTGGTTTAATCACGGAAGAAGAACGTTACGATCGCGTTATCTCTATTTGGAGTAATGCAAAAGATGTTATCCAAGGAAAACTGATGAAATCCTTGAATAAACGCAACCCAATCTTCATGATGAGTGATTCCGGTGCCCGTGGTAACGCATCGAACTTTACTCAGCTTGCTGGTATGCGTGGTCTGATGGCCAATCCATCTGGTCGTATTATCGAACTTCCAATTAAATCAAGTTTCCGTGAAGGTTTAACAGTACTTGAGTACTTCATCTCTACGCATGGTGCGCGTAAAGGTCTTGCCGATACAGCACTTAAAACTGCCGATTCTGGTTACTTAACACGTCGTCTTGTAGACGTTGCACAAGATGTAATTGTCCGTGAAGATGATTGTGGAACAGATCGTGGTCTATTAATTGGTGCGATTAAAGAGGGTAATGAAGTAATTGAGTCATTATATGATCGTCTTGTTGGACGTTTTGCAAGAAAAACTGTAAAACATCCTGAAACAGGTGAAGTATTAGTTAGTGAAAACCAATTAATTACTGAAGATATCGCTCATATCGTTGAGAATTCGGGTGTTGAAACTGTAAACATTCGTTCAGCGTTCACGTGTAACACTCGCCATGGTGTATGTAAGAAGTGTTACGGCCGTAACTTAGCAACTGGTACAGACGTAGAAGTAGGAGAAGCGGTAGGTATTATCGCAGCTCAGTCTATCGGTGAGCCAGGTACACAGTTAACGATGCGTACGTTCCATACAGGTGGGGTTGCCGGAGATGATATTACTCAAGGTTTACCTCGTATCCAAGAGATCTTCGAAGCTCGTAATCCGAAAGGTCAGGCAGTTATCAGTGAAATCGACGGTGTTATCGCAGCGATCAACGATGTTAAAGATCGCCAAGAAGTAGTTGTACAGGGTGAAGTTGAAGCTCGTACGTATGCTATTCCTTACGGTGCTCGTCTGAAAGTAACGTTAGGACAGCCAATTAGCCACGGTAAAGAGTTAACAGAAGGTTCTATTGATCCGAAAGAATTACTAAAAGTAACGGACATTACAGCAGTGCAAGAATACTTATTACGTGAAGTTCAAAAAGTATACCGTATGCAAGGGGTAGAAATTGGTGACAAACACGTAGAGGTAATGGTACGTCAAATGCTACGTAAAGTTCGTGTAAGTGATGCAGGTGAAACAGACGTATTACCAGGAACATTACTAGATATCCATCAGTTTACTGATGCGAATGCGAAGGTGTTACTGAAAGGTAAACAACCAGCGACAGCTAGACCTGTTCTACTTGGTATTACAAAAGCTTCACTTGAAACTGATTCATTCTTATCTGCAGCATCATTCCAAGAAACAACTCGTGTCTTAACTGATGCAGCAATTAAAGGTAAACGTGATGAGCTTCTAGGATTGAAAGAGAACGTTATTATCGGTAAACTTGTTCCTGCTGGAACAGGTATGAATCGTTATCGCAAAGTGGATCTTGTAAAAACAACACAAGATAACATGAATGTAGAAAACGATGAAGTTTATGTGGAACAGTAAAATTTTCCGTCGTAAATTTTGTATAAAAACAGCTAATCCTAGTTGACATTGTATGAGTCAAAATGTTACTATAATCAAGGTTGCTCCTGAACGATGCTTTGGAGGATATTTATATGTCTTATCAAAAAGTGTCAAATGCTGAAAATGTAGTCGTTGGTCATAAACGCACATTGGAAGCAATCAAAAATGGTATAGTTAAAGAAGTTGTTATTGCAGAAGATGCTGATGTGCGGTTAACCCATGTTATCATTCGCACTGCTTTGCAACATAACATACCCATAACAAAAGTTGAATCAGTTCGTAAGCTTGGAAAAGTTTCGGGGATTCAAGTGGGAGCTTCAGCAATAGGAATAATAAGTTAAAACTGTTTTTGTGAGGAGAGAGCATTTGCTCTTCCTTGCAAAAACTTTGTTTTCAACTAATAATGAACCACCTGGATATGTGGTCATACAAACATGCGAAGGGAGGATAATCAAATGCCTACTATTAACCAATTAGTGAGAAATGGTCGTACTGATAAAGTATGGAAATCTAAATCACCTGCGTTAAACAAAGGTTTTAACTCTTTAAAGAAAAAATCAACTGATATCTCTGCACCTCAAAAACGTGGTGTATGTACTCGTGTTGGTACAATGACTCCAAAGAAACCTAACTCAGCGTTACGTAAATACGCTCGTGTACGTTTAACAAACGGTATTGAAGTTACAGCTTACATCCCAGGTATCGGTCATAACCTACAAGAGCATAGCGTAGTATTAATTCGCGGTGGTCGAGTAAAGGATTTACCAGGGGTACGTTACCACATCGTTCGTGGAGCGCTTGATACAGCTGGTGTTGACAAACGTATGCAAGGACGTTCTAAATATGGTACTAAGCGACCAAAACCTGCTAAAAAATAATAAACTTATAATGAAAGGAGGAACTCAATATGCCTCGTAAAGGACCTGTTGCGAAACGTGACGTGTTACCAGATCCAATGTACAATTCTAAGCTAGTAACACGCCTTATCAACAAAATGATGGTTGACGGTAAAAAAGGTAAATCTCAAACAATTCTTTATAACGCTTTCGATATCGTTCGTGAACGTTCAGATAAAGAACCAATGGAAGTATTCGAGCAAGCTCTTAAGAACATCATGCCTGTTCTTGAAGTACGCGCTCGTCGTGTTGGTGGTGCTAACTACCAAGTTCCAGTTGAGGTTCGTCCAGAACGCCGTACAACTTTAGGTCTTCGCTGGTTAGTAAACTATGCTCGTCTTCGTGGTGAAAAAACTATGGAAGAGCGTCTAGCTTACGAAATCTTAGATGCAGCTAACAACGCTGGTGCATCTGTTAAGAAACGTGAAGACACTCATAAAATGGCAGAAGCTAACAAAGCATTTGCTCATTACCGTTGGTAGGATTCAACGCAAAATAAATGTAAGCATAAACCGCTTTATTTGTCGCTTATGGAAGTGTGGAGAGGGAGAATGCCTCTCCCTTTCGTTGGGCGCTCGTTTTACATAATGAGGGTACTGGACACTGGCATATGTAACAATATAAAGTGGCTTTTTTGCTACTTAAAATAAAAATCCAATCCATATATGGAAGGAGCAAGACACCAAATGACAAGAGAGTTCTCTTTAGAAAACACTCGTAATATTGGTATCATGGCTCACATCGATGCTGGTAAAACAACAGCAACTGAGCGTATTCTGTATTACACAGGACGTATTCATAAAATCGGTGAAACTCATGAAGGTGCATCTCAGATGGACTGGATGGAGCAAGAGCAAGAGCGTGGTATCACAATTACTTCTGCTGCAACTACAGCTCAATGGAAAGGTCACCGTGTAAACATCATTGATACTCCAGGACACGTAGACTTCACAGTAGAAGTAGAACGTTCTTTACGCGTACTTGATGGTGCGGTAGCAGTACTTGATGCACAATCTGGTGTAGAACCACAAACAGAAACTGTTTGGCGTCAGGCTACTACTTACGGTGTACCTCGTATCGTATTCGTTAACAAAATGGATAAGATCGGTGCAGATTTCTTATACTCTGTAGGAACAATCCACGATCGTTTACAAGCAAACGCACATCCAATTCAGTTACCAATCGGTGCTGAAGACGAGTTCAATGGTATCATTGACCTTGTTGAAGAGTGTGCTTACATGTACGGTAACGATTTAGGAACAGACATCGAGCGTGTCGAAATTCCTGAAGAGCACAAAGAACTAGCTGAAGAATACCGTGGAAAGCTTATTGAAGCGGTAGCTGAGCTTGATGAAGAAATGATGATGAAGTACCTAGAAGGTGAAGAAATCACTGTAGAAGAGCTTAAAGCTGGTATCCGTAAGGCTACAACTTCTGTAGAATTCTTCCCAGTAATCTGTGGTTCTGCATTCAAAAACAAAGGTGTTCAAATTCTGTTAGACGCAGTTATCGACTACCTACCATCTCCATTAGATGTACCTGCTATTAAAGGTACTCTTCCGGATACAGATGAAGAAATCGAACGTAAGTCTAGCGATGAAGAACCATTCGCAGCTTTAGCATTCAAAATCATGACTGACCCTTATGTTGGTAAGTTAACGTTCTTCCGTGTGTACTCTGGTGTGTTAAACTCTGGATCATACGTGAAAAACTCAACTAAAGGTAAGCGTGAGCGTGTAGGACGTATCCTACAAATGCACGCTAACAGCCGTGAAGAGATTTCAACAGTTTACGCTGGTGATATCGCTGCTGCTGTAGGTTTAAAAGATACTACTACTGGTGATACTCTTTGTGACGAGAAGAGCCTTGTTATCCTTGAGTCTATGGAATTCCCAGAGCCAGTTATCTCTGTAGCTATCGAACCAAAATCTAAAGCTGACCAAGATAAAATGGGTACAGCATTATCTAAGCTTTCTGAAGAAGATCCAACATTCCGTGCTCACACTGACCAAGAAACTGGCCAAACTATCATCGCTGGTATGGGTGAACTTCACCTTGATATCATCGTTGACCGTATGCGCCGTGAATTCAAAGTTGAGGCAAACGTTGGTGCTCCTCAGGTAGCATACCGTGAAACTTTCCGCGCTGCTGCGAAAGTTGAAGGTAAGTTTGCTCGTCAATCTGGTGGACGTGGACAATTCGGTCACGTTTGGATTGAGTTTGCACCTAACGAAGAAGGTAAAGGATTTGAATTCGAAAACAAAATCGTCGGCGGTGTAGTTCCACGTGAATACATCCCAGCTGTTGGAGCGGGTCTTGAAGACTCACTTAAAAATGGTGTACTAGCTGGTTACCCACTAGTTGACATTAAAGCAGCATTAGTTGACGGTTCTTACCATGATGTCGATTCATCTGAGATGGCGTTCAAAATCGCTGCATCTATGGCACTTAAAGCTGCGGTTTCTAAATGTAACCCAGTAATTCTTGAGCCAATGATGAAAGTTGAAGTTGTAATTCCTGAAGAGTACATGGGAGACATCATGGGTGACGTAACATCTCGTCGTGGACGTGTAGAAGGTATGGAAGCTCGCGGTAACGCACAAGTTGTTCGCGCTATGGTTCCACTTTCTGAAATGTTCGGTTATGCGACAGCATTACGTTCTAACACTCAAGGCCGCGGAACATTCTCAATGACATTTGATCATTATGAAGAAGTACCGAAGTCTGTTTCAGAAGAAATTATTAAAAAAAATAAAGGCGAATAATTGATTTTTATCAATTGTTCGAGTATAACTACTTATGTAAGCTTAGAAAGTGGGACGTAAGTTTCGCTTTCTAGTCTAAATATAAAATAACCTATATAAACTAAGGAGGAATTTAGAATGGCTAAAGCTAAATTCGAACGTTCTAAACCCCATGTTAACATCGGTACAATCGGCCACGTTGACCATGGTAAAACTACATTAACTGCTGCGATCACTACAGTTCTTGCAAAAGCTGGTGGTGCTGAAGCACGCGGATACGATCAAATCGACGCTGCTCCAGAAGAAAGAGAGCGCGGAATCACAATCTCAACTGCACACGTTGAGTACGAAACTGAAACTCGTCACTATGCACACGTTGACTGCCCAGGTCACGCTGACTATGTTAAAAACATGATCACTGGTGCTGCTCAAATGGACGGCGGTATCTTAGTAGTATCTGCTGCTGATGGTCCAATGCCTCAAACACGTGAGCACATCCTTCTTTCTCGTCAAGTAGGTGTTCCTTACATCGTTGTATTCTTAAACAAATGCGACATGGTAGACGACGAAGAATTATTAGAATTAGTAGAAATGGAAGTTCGTGACCTATTATCTGAATACGGATTCCCAGGCGACGACATTCCTGTAATCAAAGGTTCTGCTCTTAAAGCTCTTCAAGGAGAAGCTGATTGGGAAGCAAAAATCATTGAATTAATGACTGAAGTTGATGCTTACATCCCAACTCCAGAACGTGAAACTGACAAACCATTCTTAATGCCTATCGAGGATGTATTCTCTATCACAGGTCGTGGTACAGTTGCAACTGGTCGTGTAGAGCGCGGAATCGTTAAAGTTGGTGACGTAGTAGAAATCATCGGTCTTGCTGAAGAGAATGCTTCTACAACTGTAACTGGTGTAGAAATGTTCCGTAAACTTCTTGACCAAGCTCAAGCTGGAGACAACATCGGTGCTCTTCTTCGTGGGGTTGCTCGTGAAGACATCCAACGTGGACAAGTTCTTGCTAAAACTGGCTCTGTAAAAGCACACGCTAAATTCAAAGCTGAAGTTTTCGTATTATCTAAAGAAGAAGGTGGACGTCACACTCCATTCTTCGCTAACTACCGTCCTCAGTTCTACTTCCGTACAACTGACGTAACTGGTATCATCCAATTACCAGAAGGTACTGAAATGGTAATGCCTGGTGACAACATCGAAATGACTATCGAACTTATCGCTCCAATCGCTATCGAAGAGGGAACTAAATTCTCTATTCGTGAAGGTGGACGTACAGTAGGTTACGGTGTAGTTGCTACTATCGTTGAGTAATCTTAACTGATATAAAACCCCCCCAAAGGATTTTTCCTTGGGGGGGTTTCTTTGTGTTCGTATAATGAATAAGAGGATATCTTTATGTTTTGACGAGTTTCTTCTATAGTATATAAAAACATTAAAACAAAACCCAAAAACTGTAAAACGAATTCTAGTAGATGAAAACTTGAAATTCTTTAAAGTGCCATGTATAATAGCAAAAGTAGAGAAAAGCAGATGCAAACAAAAAGATGCTTGCATCTAGACGAATAACATTGTATAATAGACAATGTTGGTCTTTGACTGCGATGAAGTGGAAGGTTGCTGACACACCCGGCCGCTTTGCCATGGCATGGTGTGGGGAAATTTCCATGGAGAAGGTCTATTTTAGAAATAGGCGAACGAAGGAGGGAAAATAATGGCAAAAGAAAAAATTCGTATCCGTTTAAAAGCTTATGATCACCGTATTCTTGATCAATCAGCTGAGAAAATTGTAGAAACAGCTAAGCGTTCTGGGGCAACAGTTTCTGGTCCGATCCCATTACCAACTGAGAAGACTATTTACACAATTCTTCGTGCTGTTCATAAGTACAAAGATTCTCGTGAGCAATTCGAAATGCGCACACACAAACGTTTAATCGATATCGTGAGTCCTACTCCACAAACAGTAGATTCATTAATGCGTTTAGACTTACCGTCTGGTGTAGATATCGAAATCAAACTATAAATTATATAACTTAAAAATGTAGGAGGTGTAACTCATGACCAAAGGAATCTTAGGAAGAAAGATCGGTATGACTCAAGTATTTGCTGAGAACGGTGAGTTAATCCCAGTAACAGTTATCGCTGCTAATCCAAACGTTGTTCTTCAAAAGAAAACAACTGAAACTGATGGCTACAATGCAATCCAGTTAGGATTTGAAGATAAACGTGAAAAGTTAACTAACAAACCTGAACAAGGCCACACTGCTAAAGCATCTACAACTCCTAAGCGCTTCATTCGCGAAATCCGCGATGCAGACGTGGACGGATTAGAGGTTGGTCAAGAGGTAAAAGTTGAAGTTTTCGCTGCAGGTGAAATCGTTGACGTAACAGGAATTTCTAAAGGTAAAGGTTTCCAAGGTGTTATTAAACGCCACGGACAATCTCGCGGACCTATGTCTCATGGTTCTCGCTATCACCGTCGTCCAGGTTCAATGGGCCCAGTTGCTCCGAACCGTGTATTCAAAGGCAAAAAACTTGCTGGACGTATGGGTGGAGACCAAGTTACTATCCAAAACTTAGAAATCGTTCAAGTTGACACTGAGCGCAACTTATTACTAGTAAAAGGTAACGTTCCAGGTGCTAAGAAATCTCTTGTAGTTGTTCAAGGCGCTGTGAAGGTTAGCAAATAATTCACAATAGGAAGGAGGAATTCCAATGCCAAAAGTTACTGTATATAACCAAACTGGTTCACAGGTTGGTGAAATCGAATTAGCTGAAGCTATTTTCGGTATCGAACCAAATGAAGCTGTACTTTTCGAAGCTGTAATGATGCAACGTGCATCTTTACGTCAAGGTACACACAAAGTAAAAACTCGTTCTGAAGTTCGTGGTGGTGGTCGTAAACCATGGCGTCAAAAAGGAACTGGACGTGCTCGTCAAGGGTCTATCCGCTCTCCTCAATGGCGTGGTGGTGGTACGGTATTCGGACCTACACCAAGAAGCTATGCGTACAAACTTCCTAAGAAGGTTCGTCGTTTAGCAATCAAATCTGCATTAGCTACTAAAGTAGTTGAGAACAACATTGTAGTTCTTGAAGACCTAGTGTTAAATGCACCAAAAACAAAAGACATGCTAGCAGTACTTAAAGGATTAACTGTTGAGAAGAAAGCTCTTATCGTAACTGCTGATGCAAACGAATCTGTAGAGTTATCTGCTCGCAATATCCCTGGAGTAACAGTAATCACTGCTGAAGGCGTAAACGTTTTAGACGTGCTTCATCATGATAAGCTAATCATGACAAAAGCGGCAGTGGAAAAAGTAGAGGAGGTGCTTGCATAATGAGAGATCCTCGTGATATCATTAAGCGCCCAGTTATCACTGAACGTTCTATGGAAATGATGGCTGAAAAAAAATATACGTTCGACGTGGACGTTAAATCTAATAAAACAGAGGTTAAAGACGCTATCGAAGCGATCTTTGGTGTTAATGTAGACAAAGTAAACATCATGAACTACAAGCCGAAAGCAAAACGTGTTGGTCGTCACGCTGGTTTTACTAGCCGTCGTCGTAAAGCAATCGTTAAGCTAACTGCTGACAGCAAAGAAATCGAAATCTTCCAAGGCGTTTAATTCTTACTAAAGAAGGAGGGAAATTGAGATGGGAATTAAAAAGTATAATCCAACTACTAACGGTCGTCGTAACATGACTACGAATGATTTCGCTGAAATCACGACTGACAGACCGGAAAAGTCTTTACTTGCTCCTTTAAGCAAAAAGGCTGGTCGTAATAACCAAGGTAAAATTACTGTACGTCATCAAGGTGGCGGACATAAGCGTCAATACCGTATCATCGACTTTAAACGTAACAAAGATGGAATTCCAGGACGCGTTGCTACGATTGAATATGATCCAAACCGCTCTGCGAATATCGCATTAATTAACTACGTTGACGGTGAAAAACGTTACATTCTTGCTCCTAAATCTTTAGAAGTAGGTATGGAAGTTATGTCTGGCCCAGAAGCTGACATCAAAATCGGTAACGCATTACCATTAATCAACATTCCAGTAGGTACTGTTGTTCATAACATCGAGCTTAAGCCTGGTCGTGGCGGACAATTAGTTCGTTCTGCTGGTACATCTGCTCAAGTACTTGGTAAAGAAGGTAAATACGTACTTGTACGTTTAACTTCTGGTGAAGTACGTCTTGTATTATCTGCTTGTCGCGCTTCAATCGGTCAAGTAGGTAACGAACAACATGAACTTATCAAAATCGGTAAAGCAGGTCGCTCTCGCTGGTTAGGTAAACGCCCAACAGTTCGTGGTTCTGTAATGAACCCGGTTGATCACCCACACGGTGGTGGTGAAGGTCGTTCTCCAATCGGACGTAAGTCTCCAATGTCTCCATGGGGTAAACCAACTCTTGGATTCAAGACTCGTAAGAAAAACAAAGCGTCTGACAAATTTATCGTTCGTCGTCGTAAAAAATAATGGGATTGTAGTACGGTTCATTTCTAGAACCGTACGCCAATCACGAAGGGAGGCACCAAAATGGCTCGTAGCTTAAAAAAAGGACCATTTGTCGATGATCACTTAATGAGCAAAATGGAAAAATTAGTTGCATCTGAGCAAAAACAAGTTGTTAAAACTTGGTCTCGCCGTTCAACAATCTTCCCTCAGTTCATCGGACACACAATCGCTGTATATGATGGTCGTAAACACGTACCTGTGTACATCACTGAGGATATGGTTGGCCATAAGTTAGGTGAATTCGCACCAACTCGTACGTATAAAGGTCACCTTGCTGACGATAAGAAAACTAGAAGATAATGAGAGGAGGCACTTCAATGCAAGCTAAAGCAGTAGCGAGAACAGTTCGTATTGCTCCTCGTAAAGTTCGTTTAGTAGTAGACTTAATCCGAGGTAAGCAAGTGGGTGAAGCGATTGCTATCCTTAACCACACACCAAAAACTGCTTCTCCAGTTGTAGAAAAAGTTTTAAAATCTGCAATCGCAAATGCAGAGCACAATTATGAGATGGACATTAACAACCTAGTTGTAGAAAAAGTTTTCGTTGACGAAGGTCCAACGTTGAAACGTTTCCGTCCACGTGCAATGGGTCGTGCAAGCCAAATTAACAAACGCACAAGCCACATCACAGTTGTGGTATCAGAAAAGAAGGAGGGATAATCGATGGGTCAAAAGGTTAATCCAATTGGTCTTCGTGTCGGTGTTATCCGTGACTGGGAATCTCGTTGGTTCGCTGAGAAAGATTACGCTACATTATTACATGAAGACATCAAAATCCGTGAGTACATTAATGTACGCTTAAAAGATTCTGCTGTTGCTAAAGTAGAAATCGAACGTGCAGCAAATCGTGTAAATGTTACAATTCACACAGCAAAACCTGGTATGGTAATTGGTAAAGGTGGTACTGAAGTTGAAGCACTTCGTAAAGCTCTTAACCAATTAACAGGCAAGCGTGTACACATCAACATTTTAGAAGTTAAGAGAGCTGATCTTAACGCTAAATTAGTAGGCGAAAACATCGCTCGTCAATTAGAAAACCGTGTATCATTCCGTCGTGCACAAAAGCAAGTTATTCAACGTGCTATGCGTGCAGGTGCTAAAGGTATTAAAACACAGGTTTCTGGTCGTCTTGGCGGAGCTGATATCGCTCGTGCAGAATCTTACAGTGAAGGAACTGTTCCACTTCATACACTTCGCGCTGATATTGACTATGCAGCAGTTGAAGCTGATACAACATACGGTAAATTAGGCGTAAAAGTATGGATCTACCGTGGAGAAGTCCTTCCTACAAAAAAGAAAGCTTCTGAGGAAGGAGGAAAATAATATGTTAATGCCAAAACGCGTAAAATATCGTAGAGAGCATCGTGGTAAAATGCGTGGTCGTGCTAAAGGTGGAACTGAAATTGCTTTCGGTGAATTCGGTTTACAAGCACAAGCTGCTTCATGGATTACAAACCGTCAAATCGAAGCTGCTCGTCGTGCAATGACTCGTTACATGAAACGTGGCGGTAAAGTATGGATTAAAATTTTCCCTTCTAAACCTTACACTGCAAAACCTCTAGAAGTACGTATGGGTTCCGGTAAAGGGGCACCAGAAGGCTGGGTAGCAGTAGTAAAACCTGGGAAAATTATGTTCGAAATCGCGGGTGTATCTGAAGAGGTAGCACGCGAAGCATTACGTCTTGCAGCTCACAAGTTACCTGTGAAATGTAAATTCGTAAAACGTGAAGAAAATGGTGGTGAATCTAATGAAAACTAATGATATTCGTGAATTAACCACTGCCGAAATCGAAACAAAAGTTAAAGCTTTAAAGGAAGAGTTGTTTAATCTTCGCTTCCAACTTGCTACAGGACAATTAGAGAATCCAACTCGCATTCGTGAAGTGCGTAAAGCAATTGCTCGTATGAAAACTGTAGTTCGTGAAAGAGAGATCGGAATTAATCGATAAATTGAGGGGAGGTTTGCATAGTGAGCGAACGTAACCAACGCAAAGTTTATACTGGTCGTGTAGTGTCTGACAAAATGGACAAAACGATTACAGTTTTAGTTGAAACTTACAAAACTCATTCCTTGTACGGAAAACGTGTTAAGTATTCTAAGAAGTACAAAGCCCATGATGAGCAAAACCAAGCGAAACTTGGCGATATCGTTAAAATCATGGAAACTCGCCCGCTTTCTGCTACTAAGCGTTTCCGTTTAGTTGAAATCGTTGAAGAAGCGGTTATTATCTAAATAGACGAATCGGAATTTTTAGTCCGAAGGGAGGTTTCATAACATGATCCAACAAGAATCTCGTTTGAAAGTTGCTGACAACTCTGGTGCACGTGAACTTTTAACAATTAAAGTATTAGGCGGCTCTGGTCGTAAATATGCTAACATTGGTGACATTATCGTTGCTACGGTAAAACAAGCAACACCAGGTGGCGTTGTTAAAAAAGGTGACGTTGTTAAAGCAGTAGTAGTACGTACGAAGAGCGGAGCTCGTCGTCCGGACGGTTCTTACATCAAATTTGATGAAAACGCAGCGGTTATCATTAAAGACGATAAGAGCCCACGTGGTACTCGTATCT
Source organism: Bacillus cereus group sp. BfR-BA-01524 (assembly GCF_022662595.1). NCBI lineage: Bacteria > Bacillati > Bacillota > Bacilli > Caryophanales > Bacillaceae > Bacillus > Bacillus cereus group sp. BfR-BA-01524. The sequence goes on from NZ_JAKUDW010000033.1 coordinate 39,252, forward strand.
TCGGACCAGTAGCTCGTGAATTACGTGATAGCAACTTCATGAAGATCGTTTCTTTAGCTCCAGAAGTTCTATAATTTAAGGTATTGCCTTGCTAAGGAGGTGCAGAATTAAGATGCATGTAAAAAAAGGTGATAAAGTACAGGTAATCACTGGTAAAGACAAAGGAAAACAAGGCGTTATCCTTGTGGCTTTCCCAAAGCAAAACCGTGTTATCGTTGAGGGTGTTAATATCGTTAAGAAGCACTCTAAGCCATCTCAATTAAATCCACAAGGTGGAATTATTACTAAAGAAGCACCTATTCACGTTTCTAACGTTATGATTTTAGATCCGAAAACAGGTGAACCTACTCGTGTAGGCTTCAAAGTAGAAGATGGTAAAAAAGTTCGTATTGCAAAAAAATCTGGTGAATTATTAGATAAATAATTTTCTTAAGAAAGGAGGTCACTTCATTGAATCGCCTTAAAGAGAAGTTCCAAAAGGAAATTACTCCTGCTCTAGTGAGCAAGTTTAACTATAAATCTGTGATGGAAGTACCGAAAATCGAAAAGATCGTAATCAACACTGGTGTTGGTGACGCGGTATCTAACTCAAAAGCTTTAGACAATGCAGTAGAAGAATTAACACAAATCGCAGGTCAAAAACCTGTTGTAACTCGTGCTAAAAAATCAATCGCTGGTTTCCGTCTTCGTGAAGGTATGCCAATCGGTGCGAAAGTAACTTTACGCGGCGAGCAAATGTATGAGTTCTTCGACAAATTAGTATCGGTTTCTTTACCACGTGTACGTGATTTCCGTGGTGTTTCTAAGAAATCATTCGATGGTCGTGGGAACTACACATTAGGTGTTAAAGAGCAACTTATCTTCCCTGAGATTGATTATGATAAAGTAAGCAAAGTCCGCGGTATGGACATCGTAATCGTTACTACAGCGAAAACTGATGAAGAAGCTCGTGAACTTTTAACACAATTCGGTATGCCATTCCAAAAATAATGGAAGCCAACGCTAAGTAGAGGAGGCGAAAACGTGGCTAAAAAATCTATGATAGCGAAACAAAAGCGTACTCCTAAGTTTAAAGTACAAGAGTATACACGTTGCGAACGCTGCGGTCGTCCGCATTCTGTATACCGCAAATTTAAACTTTGCCGTATTTGTTTCCGTGAACTTGCATATAAAGGTCAAATTCCTGGTGTTAAAAAAGCTAGTTGGTAAAACCCACAAATGGGAAGGAGGTAAAACACATGGTGATGACAGATCCAATTGCAGACATGCTTACTCGCATCCGTAATGCGAACATGGTACGTCATGAGAAATTAGAGGTTCCTGCTTCTAAAATCAAAAAAGAGATCGCTGAACTTTTAAAACGTGAAGGTTTCATTCGTGATGTAGAATACATCGAGGATAACAAACAAGGTATCCTTCGTATTTTCCTGAAATATGGTGCAAACAATGAACGTGTAATCACTGGATTAAAACGTATCAGTAAACCTGGCTTACGCGTTTACGCTAAAGCTGACGAAGTACCACGTGTACTTAACGGATTAGGTATCGCTCTTGTTTCTACATCTAAGGGAGTAATGACAGACAAAGACGCTCGTCAATTACAAACTGGTGGAGAAGTAGTAGCATACGTTTGGTAATATATATTTAAAACGAACGGAGGTGTGACCACATGTCTCGTATTGGTAAAAAGATTCTTGAAATCCCTGCAGGTGTTACTATTACAATTGCAGAAGACAATACTGTAACAGTAAAAGGCCCTAAAGGTGAATTAACTCGTAAATTCAATGCTGATATGTCTATCAAAATTGAAGAAAATACACTAACAGTTGAGCGTCCATCTGAACAGAAGGAACACCGTGCATTACACGGTACAACTCGTGCTTTAATCGGAAACATGGTTGAAGGTGTAACTGCAGGTTTCGCACGCGGACTTGAATTAGTCGGTGTTGGTTACCGTGCTCAAAAACAAGGAGATAAACTTGTTTTAAGCGTAGGTTATTCTCATCCAGTAGAAATGACTCCGGAAGCAGGTCTTGAAGTTGAAGTACCTGCACCAACTAAAATCGTAATTAAAGGTATCGACAAGCAACGTGTTGGCGAATTTGCTGCTAACATCCGTGCTGTACGTGCTCCTGAGCCTTATAAAGGTAAAGGTATTCGTTACGAAGGCGAAGTTGTTCGTCGTAAAGAAGGTAAAACTGCTAAGTAAACCCGTTAGGTGAGAGAAAGGAGTGACAAGAATGATCACTAAAGCTGATAAAAATGCGACTCGTAAGAAAAGACATGCACGTGTACGTGCTAAACTTACTGGTACTGCAGAGCGTCCACGTTTAAACGTGTTCCGTTCTAACCAACATATTTACGCTCAAGTTATTGATGATGTGAATGGTGTAACGTTAGTAAGTGCATCTACTCTTGATAAAGACCTTGCTCTTAACGGTACTAGCAATACTGAAGCTGCTACGAAAGTTGGAGAATCAGTTGCTAAGCGTGCTGTAGAGAAAGGCGTTAAAGAAGTAGTATTTGATCGCGGTGGTTACTTATACCATGGCCGTGTTAAAGCTCTAGCTGAAGCTGCTCGTGAGGCTGGATTACAATTTTAATGGTCAAAGGAGGGAAAATTGATGCATCGCATTGACCCAAGTAAATTAGAACTTGAAGAACGTGTAGTTACGATAAATCGTGTCGCGAAAGTTGTTAAGGGTGGTCGTCGTTTCCGCTTTGCTGCACTAGTTGTAGTTGGCGATAAAAACGGTCATGTTGGATTCGGTACTGGTAAAGCACAAGAGGTACCAGACGCAATCCGCAAAGCTATCGAAGACGCTAAGAAAAACTTAATCGCTGTACCATTAGTTGGTACAACAATTCCACACACAATCAACGGTCACTTTGGAGCTGGTGAAGTATTCTTAAAACCTGCTGCTGAAGGTACTGGTGTTATTGCTGGTGGACCTGTTCGTGCGGTACTTGAATTAGCTGGTGTACAAGATATTCTTTCGAAATCTCTTGGTTCTAACACACCAATCAACATGATTCGCGCTACTGTGAACGGATTAAGCGAACTTAAGCGCGCTGAAGATGTTGCAAAATTACGCGGTAAATCTGTAGAAGAGCTACTAGGTTAAGGAGGGAAAACAAATGGCGAAAAAGTTAGAAATTACCCTCACTCGTAGTGTAATTGGTCGTCCACAAGATCAACGTGCGACGGTAGAAGCTTTAGGTCTTAAAAAGTTGAATTCAACTGTAGTTAAGGAAGAAACTCCTGCTATTCTTGGTATGATCAACAAAGTTTCTCACCTTTTAACTGTAAAAGAAGCTTAAGGATAACTCATTAATATAAGGAGGTGCCTGGGAATGAAACTTCATGAATTAAAACCTGCAGAAGGTTCTCGTAAAGTACGTAACCGTGTCGGTCGTGGTATCGGTTCTGGTAACGGTAAAACTGCTGGTAAAGGTCATAAAGGACAAAACGCACGTTCTGGTGGCGGTGTTCGTCTTGGCTTCGAAGGTGGTCAAACTCCATTATTCCGTCGTTTACCAAAACGCGGCTTCACAAACATTAACCGTAAAGAGTTTACTATTGTAAACTTATCAACGTTAAATCGTTTTGAAGATGGTACAGAAGTAACACCTGAATTATTGCTGGAAACTGGCGTTATCAGCAAGTTAAACGACGGTGTTAAAATTCTTGCAAGCGGAGCAGTAGAGAAAAAACTAACTGTTAAAGCGCACAAGTTCTCTTCAAGTGCTAAAGAAGCAATTGAAGCAGCTGGCGGATCAGTTGAGGTGATCTAATGTTTCGTACAATCTCCAACTTTATGCGCGTTGCTGAGATAAGACGTAAAATATTATTCACTTTAGCGATGTTAATCGTATTCAGGATTGGCACGTTTATCCCAGTGCCATTTACAAATGGAGACGTACTGAAAGCACAAGACCAATTAAATGCTTTAGGTATTCTAAATACATTTGGCGGTGGCGCCTTGAAAAACTTCTCCATCTTTGCGATGGGAATCATGCCGTATATTACAGCATCCATCATCGTGCAATTATTGCAGATGGATGTTGTTCCTAAATTTTCGGAATGGTCGAAGCAAGGTGAAATGGGCCGTCGTAAACTAACGCAATTCACGCGTTACTTTACAATTGTTCTTGCGTTTATTCAGGGGTTTGGTATGTCAATCGGTTTTAACGGTATGGTAGGTGGGCAATTAATTTTGAATCCTGGTTGGAGCACTTATTTATACATTGCTACGGTACTGACTGCTGGTACTGCATTTTTAATGTGGTTAGGTGAACAGATTACAGCTAAAGGTGTAGGTAATGGTATTTCCATCCTTATCTTTGGCGGTATTGCCGCAGCGATCCCAAGTGTTATATCTCAAGTGTATCAACAACAGTTTCAAAATATCGGAGATCAATTGTTCATGAGTATCGTTAAAGTTGCATTGATTTTACTAGCTGTGCTAGCAGTTATTGTTGGTGTTATTTTCATTCAACAAGCTGTTAGAAAGATCCCAATTCAATACGCGAAGCGTGTAACAGGAGGGAATGGGAATCATGCTGGAGCACAAAACACACATTTACCGCTTAAGGTAAATAGTGCGGGTGTTATTCCAGTCATTTTTGCTGTTTCATTCTTAATTACGCCTCCAACTATTGCACAGTTCTTCCCGAAACATGATGTATCGCAGTGGATTATTGCAAACTTTAACTATTCTCACCCAGTGGGAATGATCATATATGTTGCGCTCATTGTAGCCTTCACATATTTCTATGCATTTGTTCAGGTTAATCCAGAGCAAATGTCAGAGAATTTAAACAAGCAAGGTGGATATGTTCCAGGTATTCGTCCGGGTAAGAATACGGAACAATATCTAACAAAAATCTTGTATCGTTTGACCTTTGTAGGATCAATTTTCCTAGCAGCGATTGCAATCTTACCAGTTATCTTTACGAAATTGGGAAATCTTCCTCCATCTGCACAGATTGGTGGAACGAGTATGTTAATCGTTGTCGGCGTTGCTTTAGAAACAATGAAGCAGCTAGAAAGCCAACTGGTAAAACGCCATTACAAAGGGTTTATCAAGCAGTGAGTAAGTGGGAAGAACTATCTTCCCTACATGCTCATGTACTGAGGGGGAACAAGGATGAACTTAATTTTAATGGGGCTTCCTGGTGCTGGTAAAGGTACACAAGCCGAACAGATTGTAGCCAAGTATAACATCCCTCACATTTCAACAGGAGATATGTTCCGTGCAGCTATGAAGGCTGAAACTGAAATGGGTCTACAAGCAAAATCTTTTATTGATAAAGGTGCACTTGTTCCAGATGAAGTTACAATCGGAATTGTTCGTGAACGTTTAAGTCAAGAAGACTGCGTAAGAGGTTTCTTGCTAGACGGTTTCCCACGAACTGTTGCACAAGCATCAGCTCTTGAAGAGATTATGAAAGATCTTGGCAAAAAAATCGACTATGTTTTAAACATTAATGTGGATTCAGGGTTGTTATTAAAACGCCTTACAGGCCGTCGCATTTGTAAAGAGTGCGGTGCGACTTACCACTTAGAATTCAATCCACCAGCAAAAGCTGATGTGTGCGATAAATGTGGTGGCGAATTATACCAACGCTCTGATGACAATGAAGAAACTGTAGCAAATCGTTTAGATGTAAATATTAAGCAAACAAAACCTTTGCTTGATTTCTACGATGAGCTTGGTTACTTGCAAAGCATTAATGGTGAGCAAGATATCAATAAAGTATTTGCTGATATCGATGTTCTCATCGGAGACTTAGCGTAATGATCATCTGCAAAACTCCTCGCGAGATAGAAATCATGCGAGAAGCTGGCAGAATCGTTGCTTTAACTCATCAAGAGTTGAAACAGCACATTACTCCAGGAATTACAACGAAAGAGCTCGATCAAATAGCGGAAAAGACGATTCAAAAATATGGTGCTACGCCATCTTTTAAAGGATACAACGGATTTCCGGGGAGCATATGTGCTTCTGTAAATGAAGAGCTTGTACACGGAATTCCAGGGAAGCGTAAGCTCAAAGAGGGCGATATCATCAGTATCGATATTGGTGCGAAATACAATGGGTACCATGGAGATTCTGCATGGACGTATCCAGTTGGAAACATTTCTGAATCTGTTCAAAAGCTACTTGATGTCACAGAAAAATCGTTGTATCTTGGTCTAGAACAAGTAAAACCAGGCGAAAGATTATCAAATATCTCACATGCGGTTCAAACCCATGCTGAAGAGAATGGGTTATCGATCGTTAGGGAGTATGTTGGTCACGGAATCGGGCAAGACTTACATGAGGACCCTCAAATCCCGCACTATGGTCCACCAAATAGAGGCCCTAGATTAAAGCCGGGAATGGTCATCTGTGTTGAGCCGATGGTGAATCAAGGAAGACGATATGTAAAAACACTATCTGATGACTGGACAGTGGTAACGGTAGATGGTAAATGGTGTGCCCATTTTGAGCACACGATTGCTCTTACAGAAGCAGGATACGAAATCCTTACCACTTTATAAGTAGCTGGCTCTCCGGGATTTCAGAGCAGTGTAAAATGTTACTGATTTGAAGAAGGGAGAACTATTGAATGGCTAAAGATGATGTAATTGAAGTCGAAGGTACCGTTCTTGAAACGTTGCCAAATGCTATGTTCAAAGTAGAATTAGAGAATGGGCATGTCGTATTGGCTCACGTTTCTGGTAAAATCCGTATGAACTTCATTCGTATTTTACCAGGAGACAAAGTTACGGTAGAATTATCTCCGTACGATTTAAATCGTGGTCGTATTACGTACCGTTTTAAATAATATAGCACTCCGTAATCTTTAAGGAGGTTCGAGACATGAAAGTAAGACCGTCAGTTAAACCAATCTGCGAAAAATGTAAAGTTATTCGTAGACGTGGAAAAGTAATGGTTATTTGTGAAAACCCTAAACATAAACAAAAACAAGGTTAATCAGAAGGAGGTGCATTCAGAATGGCACGTATCGCAGGTGTAGATATTCCTCGAGACAAACGCGTTGTTATTTCTTTAACTTACGTATTCGGCATTGGTCGCACAACTGCTGAAAAAATTCTTACTGAAGCTGGTATTTCTTCAGAAACACGAGTTCGTGATTTAACGGAAGACGAATTAGGACGTATCCGTGATGTTATCGATCGTATTAAAGTTGAGGGAGACCTTCGTCGTGAAGTATCTCTTAACATTAAACGTCTAATGGAGATCGGTTCTTACCGTGGTCTTCGTCACCGTCGTGGTTTACCAGTTCGTGGTCAAAATTCTAAAAACAATGCTCGTACACGTAAAGGTCCACGTCGTACAGTAGCAAATAAAAAGAAATAATAAGTAAAGGAGGTTGAACTAACAATGGCACGTAAAACAAACACTCGTAAAAAACGTGTGAAAAAGAATATCGAAGCTGGTATAGCTCATATTCGTTCTACTTTCAACAACACAATCGTAACACTTACAGATACTCACGGTAACGCACTTTCTTGGTCTAGTGCTGGTGCACTTGGTTTCCGTGGATCTCGTAAATCTACTCCATTCGCTGCGCAAATGGCTGCTGAAGCTGCTGCTAAAGTTGCAATGGAGCACGGTTTAAAAACTTTAGAGGTTACTGTTAAAGGTCCTGGTGCTGGTCGTGAAGCTGCAATTCGTGCTCTTCAAGCTGCAGGTCTAGAAGTAACAGCAATTAGAGATGTTACTCCAGTTCCTCATAATGGATGTCGTCCGCCAAAACGTCGTCGTGTGTAATTTTTCTGTATAGAATTTTCCCTTTTGTCTATAATGGATATGATGCATTATCGAGAAATTTCGTACAGAAACATCGCTTGTTGTGCACAATCGGGAACTGCCTAAGGGGGACTTTCGGTTAGACAGGGGTTATACCTTTGTTTAACCGGGGTTTCGACGTTTTGAAGGAGGGTTTAGTTAATGATTGAAATCGAAAAGCCGAAAATCGAAACGGTTGAACTTAACGAAGATGCTAAATATGGTAAATTCGTAATTGAACCGCTTGAGCGTGGATATGGTACTACTTTGGGTAACTCCTTACGTCGTATTCTTTTATCCTCACTCCCTGGTGCCGCTGTTACTGCTATCCAAATCGATGGCGTATTGCATGAATTTTCAACAGTTGAGGGCGTAGTAGAAGACGTTACGACGATCATCTTAAACTTGAAAAAGTTAGCTCTTAAAATCTACTCTGAAGAAGAGAAGACGTTGGAAATTGATGTACAGGGCGAAGGTATTGTCACAGCTGCTGATATTACTCACGATAGTGATGTAGAAATCTTAAATCCAGATTTACACATTGCAACGTTAGCAAAAAATGCGCATTTCCGCATGCGTTTAACTGCAAAGCGTGGCCGTGGGTATACGCCAGCTGATGCAAATAAAAGCGAAGATCAACCAATAGGAGTAATTCCTATTGATTCTATTTATACTCCAGTATCACGTGTAACTTACCAAGTGGAAAAGACACGTGTCGGACAAGTGGCTAATTATGATAAGCTTACGCTTGATGTATGGACGGATGGAAGCATCGGGCCAAAAGAAGCTATCTCTTTAGGTGCCAAAATCTTAACTGAGCATTTAAATATCTTTGTTGGTTTAACTGATGAAGCACAAAATGCTGAGATTATGGTCGAGAAGGAAGAAGATCAAAAAGAGAAAGTTCTTGAGATGACTATCGAAGAACTAGATCTTTCTGTTCGTTCTTATAATTGCCTAAAACGTGCAGGAATTAATACTGTACAAGAGCTTGCGAACAAAACAGAAGAAGATATGATGAAAGTTCGTAACTTAGGACGTAAATCCTTAGAAGAAGTTAAACATAAACTTGAGGAATTAGGTTTAGGTTTACGTAAAGACGACTGAGGATTTAAACCCATCAACAAAGGAGGGAACTACGAATGGCATACAGAAAATTAGGCCGTACAAGTGCGCAACGTAAAGCTATGTTACGTGATTTAGCTACTGATTTAATTATCAACGAGCGCATCCAAACGACAGAAACTCGTGCAAAAGAACTTCGTTCTGTAGTGGAAAAAATGATCACTTTAGGTAAACGCGGAGATCTTCATGCTCGTCGTCAAGCAGCAGCTTTCATTCGCAATGAAGTTGCTAACGCTGAGACTGGTCAAGATGCACTTCAAAAATTATTCGCTGATGTAGCTCCACGCTATGCTGAGCGCCAAGGCGGATACACTCGTATTGCAAAAATTGGTCCACGTCGCGGAGACGCAGCACCAATGGTAATTATCGAGTTAGTATAATGCTGATTAAAAGGGCAGGACAGTTCTTTTCAAGTAACTGGTCATGGCCCTTTTTTTTTAAATATAAAAAAATAGGCTAACTTGGCGAAGGAAAGGGTGCCTTCTATTGAAAAAAGAGAAACTTCGGATAGAAAATATATCATTTCAATATCCTGGGGCAGCCACGTATGCATTAAAAGATGTTTCATTTTCCTTATATGAGGGAGAGTGGGTATCTATTATTGGACAAAACGGTTCAGGAAAGTCTACACTTGCAAAATTATTGAATGGTTTGTTTTTGCCGGAAGCAGGGACTATTACAGTAAATGATACAATGGTTTTATCAGAGGAAACGGTATGGGATGTTCGAAAACAAATTGGAATGGTATTTCAAAATCCGGATAATCAATTTGTTGGAACAACAGTGCAAGATGATGTTGTATTTGGCTTAGAGAATATCGGAATGCCAAGAGAACAAATGATTGAAAGATTAGAACAGGCCTTACGACTTGTCCGTATGGAAGATTTTCTTAATGATGAGCCTCATTCCTTATCTGGTGGGCAAAAGCAGCGAGTGGCAATAGCAGGCGTTTTAGCACTTCAGCCATCTATTTTAATATTAGATGAAGCAACGTCAATGTTAGATCCTCAAGGAAGACGTGAAGTAGTAGAAACGGTTAGACAACTTGTTAATCAAAAAGGTATTACCGTGTTATCAATTACGCACGATTTAGAAGAAGCGGCACAGTCAGATCGTGTCATTATTTTAAATAAGGGAGAAATATTAGAGGAAGGGACTCCAGAGAAAATTTTCAAGTCCTCTCATATGCTCCAAGAAATTGGCTTAGATGTACCGTTTTCGGTGAAAATAGCAGAATTATTAAAAAGAAATGAAATTCTCTTGCAAAATACGCATCTTACAATGGAAAGCTTGGTGAACGAACTTTGGAGATTACATTCCAAAAAGTAGAACATCGTTATCAATATAAAACTCCATTTGAAAGACGCGCACTTTATGATGTAGACGTGTCGTTTCCAAGTGGGGGCTATTATGCCATTATCGGTCATACTGGTTCAGGTAAGTCGACGATGATTCAACATTTAAATGGTTTATTGCAGCCGACAAATGGTACAGTTCAAATTGGTGAACATTTGATTTCGGCAGGAAAGAAAGAAAAAAAGCTAAAGCCACTACGTAAAAAAGTAGGGGTTGTCTTTCAATTCCCAGAACATCAGTTATTTGAAGAGACTGTGGAGAAAGATATTTGTTTCGGACCTACTAATTTTGGGGTATCTGGAGACGAAGCGAAGCAAAAGGCTAGAGAGGCAATAGAACTTGTAGGGCTAGAACCGGAACTGTTAACACGTTCTCCTTTTGAATTAAGTGGTGGACAAATGAGACGTGTTGCTATAGCGGGTGTACTGGCGATGGAACCTGAAGTACTTGTATTAGATGAACCTACAGCAGGACTAGATCCAAAAGGGCAGAACGAACTTATGCAGATGTTTTATAAGTTGCATAAGGAGAAGGGGCTTACAGTTATCCTTGTAACGCATAATATGGAGGATGCTGCTCAGTATGCGGAGCAGATTGTAGTTATGCATAAAGGAACGGTCTTTTTGCAAGGAAGTGCAGAGGAAGTATTTTCACATGCTGATGCACTAGAGAAAATTGGTGTGGATCTTCCTATGTCATTAAAGTATAAACGTGCAATTGAAGAGAAGTTTGGTATTTCAATTCCAAAGGCTACCTTATCTTTAGAGGATCTTACTCATGAAGTTGTGCAGGTGTTACGAAAAGGTGGTCATGAATCATGCAGCAGTTGATTATTGGGAGATATATCCCGGGGAATTCACTTATTCATCAACTTGATCCACGTACGAAGCTGCTGATTGTCTTTTTATATGTATTTGTTGTTTTCTTAGCAAATAATGCGATTTCATATGGATTTTTATTTTTATATGCACTCATTGCTTTATTTTTTGCAAAAGTGCCGATTCGTTATGTACTTTCGGGCTTAAAACCAATTTTATGGATTTTTCTTTTTACATTTTTCCTGCATATTTTTACAAATAAAGAGGGGGATGTACTACTCCAGCTTGGTTGGTTTTCGATACATGAAAAAGGATTAGAGCAAGGGATATACATTTCTGTACGATTCTTCGTTATTATTTTAATGACGACATTATTAACGTTAACGACGACACCTATTGAAATTACAGATGGTTTGGAGACGTTATTAAAGCCGTTGAAGCGTATAAAGGTTCCTGTTCATGAAATCGCATTAATGATGTCAATTTCTCTTCGTTTTATTCCGACATTAATGGATGAAACGAGTAAAATAATGAAAGCACAAGCATCACGTGGTATTGATTTCGCCGGGGGACCGATAAAAGATAGAATGAAAGCTATTATCTCACTGCTCGTTCCTCTGTTTATCAGTGCTTTTAAGCGTGCAGAGGACTTAGCAATTGCGATGGAAGCTCGTGGATATCAAAGTGGTGAAGGACGTACTAAATTTAGGCAACTACGCTGGAAAACAAGCGATACAGTAACGATTGTAAGCTTATTTTGTTTAGCTTGTATTTTGGCATGGGTGCGATCGTAATGGAGAATAGAGAAATGGATAGAATAAAATGTACGGTTGCATATGATGGCATGCATTTTTGTGGTTATCAAATTCAGCCGAAGCATCGTACTGTTCAACAAGAGATAGAAAAAGCATTACAGAAATTGCATAAGGGAGAACTTGTTCGTGTTCAGGCATCTGGTAGAACAGATTCTACGGTTCATGCAAAAGGACAAGTCATACACTTTGATACTCCTTTGTCTCTTGAAGAGTGGCAATGGAGTAACGCTTTAAATACAATGTTGCCAGATGATATTGTTATTAGGCAAGTAGAGAAAAAAACAGAAGAATTTCATGCACGTTACGGTGTTGAGAAAAAAGAATATCGTTACCGTGTATTATTATCAAAGACTGCGGATGTATTCCGTAGAAATTACGTATATCAATATCCATATCCGCTCGAAATCAAAAAAATAAGAAAAGCAATTCCTTATTTTATTGGAACGCATGATTTCACTTCTTTTTGTTCGGCAAAAACTGACAAAAAAGATAAAGTGCGTACAATTTATGAAATCGAGTTAATTGAGCAAGACGATGAATTAATTTTTCGTTTTGTAGGTAATGGATTTTTATATAATATGGTCAGAATTATTGTTGGTACGTTACTTAACGTAGGGCAAGGAAAGCTTGATCCTGATAGCATTCCAGAGATTTTAGCGAAACAAAATCGTCAGTTTGCTGGAAAGATGGCTCCAGGTCATGGGCTTTACTTATGGGAGGTAAACTATAACAACTAATCCTGGTGTAACATTTGCTTGACATTAGAAACTCAAAAGTATATCATAACATATGGTATTGTTTCTAAAACCACGATTAGCCCCGGAAGGAAATCGTGTTTAAGATAAACAATAGATTTTTTCTATGGAAAAGATAACGAGGAGGGAAACACATGCGTACGACTTTTATGGCAAAAGCTAACGAAGTTGAGCGTAAATGGTATGTGGTTGATGCTGAAGGTCAAACTTTAGGTCGCCTATCTACGGAAGTAGCATCTATTTTACGCGGTAAAAACAAACCTACATTTACACCACACGTTGACACGGGTGATCATGTAATTATTATTAACGCTGAGAAAATTCATTTAACAGGTAATAAATTAAACGATAAAATTTACTACCGTCACACTAACCACCCAGGTGGACTTAAACAAAGAACAGCTCTAGAAATGCGTACAAACTACCCTGTACAAATGTTAGAGCTTGCAATTAAAGGCATGCTTCCAAAAGGACGCTTAGGCCGCCAAGTTTCTAAGAAACTTAACGTGTATGCTGGAGCAGAGCATCCACACCAAGCACAAAAACCAGAAGTTTACGAACTTCGCGGATAATTAATTAAAGGAGGGCTTACTTTGGCACAGGTTCAATACTATGGCACTGGACGTCGTAAGAGTTCAGTAGCGCGCGTACGCCTAGTTCCAGGCGAAGGACGCGTTATCATTAACGGTCGTGATTTTGAAAACTATATCCCATTTGCTGCATTACGTGAAGTAGTGAAACAACCTCTAGTTGCAACAGAAACTTTAGGTAACTACGATGTACTTGTAAACGTAAATGGTGGTGGATACACTGGTCAAGCTGGTGCTATTCGTCACGGTATTTCTCGCGCTTTATTAAAAGCTGATCCAGAATACCGTCTAACACTAAAACGTGCAGGTCTATTAACTCGTGACGCACGTATGAAAGAGCGTAAAAAATACGGTCTTAAAGGCGCACGTCGTGCACCTCAGTTCTCAAAACGTTAATTTTTGCGAACTAAAAACCCCAACCATTTTGGTTGGGGTTTTTTTATGTTTCATTCCTTTTTTGTGATTTTTATAGCTTGGAATATTTTAGTGCTACCGCCGTGCGTATGCTTCTTCTTTAGAAGTTTAGACTAATACGTATTAGGGAGGTTTATAAGTACTATGAATGTCATTGTCAGCTTACGAGAAAAACAAAAAGAAAAGCAGTTAAAATACGAGCGGAAGATGTTGCGGGAATTATCATTAAAAACATTGCGTTCAAATATTCGTGATGCCTTTCAAATGCAAGAGCTTCATCGTCAGTATGAAGATTACTGTATTGAATTAGGGATAGAATCTTATTTATTAGGAGCGAGATATAGTAAATTTGGCTATTATGGTGAATCGTTCTTTGATGTGAAATATAGAGCCTTAGAAGAAGAACAACAATTAACTGAAACGCTATTTCAATTTTTAACGAGTATGACTATGCGAGAAATAAAGTTGAAAGATGAGGAATTACTTTTTGAATCTTGTCAGCAGTTTATAGGATTGTGGTGGCAAGAAGGATATGAAAAAGGTGAAAGAAGATATCGATTAAAGCTTCATTAAGACAAGCATAAACTTTCCTCTTGTCCCATATAAGTAATTAGAGGGACTAGCTGGAGGAGGAAAGGTATGAAGAGAATTCGAATTATCTCTTTTGCACTCGCTGCGGTTGTATTGTTTTTTTTAGTCAAACAAGAATTTCAAATTACAAAATCGTGGCGAGCTTGGAATTTACCCTTATCAGGGAAAGTAATCGTATTAGATGCTGGGCATGGTGGACCAGATGGAGGGGCTGTTGGTGGAAAGGATATTATAGAAAAGGATATTACACTTGAAATTACAAAAAAGGTACAAGACTATTTACAAGAACAAGGTGCACTAGTTATTTTAACGCGTGAGGGAGATTATGATTTAGCTAACAAAGATACAAAGTCATATAGTAGACGTAAAGCAGAGGATTTAAAAAAACGTGTAGAAATCATCAATAAACCGGATATAGACTTTTTTGCAAGCATTCATTTAAATGCTTTAACTAGTAGTGGATCGAAAGGCGCACAAACATTCTACTATCGCTCTTCAATTGAAAATGAACGTGCTGCGAAATTTATACAGGCTGAATTGAGAACGAGTTTAGAAAATACGAATCGTTCTGCTAAAACGATCTCTCACGTATACTTATTGAAGTATGCGAAAACACCAGGTGCTTTAATTGAAGCCGGCTTTTTATCGAATGTGAACGAAAGGTATATGTTAAATTCGGAGAAATATCAACAGAAGGTAGCAGCTGCAATATACCGTGGTATATTGCGTTATTTCACGGAAAAAGGAAATCCTCCAGAATAAGGAGGATTTTTTTGAGTTTCTCTCGTTAACGAAGTTTTCGGAAAATATGTTATACTGGAAATGTAAACGCATTTATTTCAAGAATAAGCAAAGATAAATTCAATTAACATTACGTTATTTTTCATACAGGGGGCTGGGCTAATTATGGTAACGAAAGAACAAGTGGTTGAAGCGTTAGAAGGAGTTGTAGATCCGTTTTTACATAAAACATTAAAAGAAACAAGTGCAATTAAAGAGGTAACAGTCAAGCCTGAGAAGGAACATGTGAGTGTTAAAATTGCAATTGTAAAAACTGGTACAGCGGAACAAATGCAGTTGCAGTCTGGAATTGTAAAGTTAGTAAAAGAACTTGGGGCAGCAACAGTTGGACTTCGTTTTGCAGAATTTACAGAAGAGGAATTAGCTCAGTTTGTACCAGAACAAGAAGAAGAGCAAAGTGAATCTTTATTGTCACCAAATTCAAAAACGACATTCTTAGCAGTGGCAAGTGGAAAAGGTGGTGTGGGAAAATCAACCGTTTCCGTTAACCTTGCGGTTGCTTTAGCTCGTTTAGGAAAAAAAGTTGGTATTATTGATGCGGACATTTACGGTTTTAGTGTGCCAGACATGATGGGGATAGAAAAACGTCCTATCGTAAGAGGTGACAAGATAATTCCGGTGGAACGTTTAGGTGTAAAGGTAATTTCAATGGGCTTCTTTGTAGAGGATAATGCACCAGTTATTTGGAGAGGACCTATGCTTGGGAAAATGTTAAACCACTTCTTCACAGAAGTAGAATGGGGCGATTTAGATTATTTAGTATTAGATTTGCCACCAGGCACAGGTGATATTGCGTTAGATGTGCACTCAATGTTGCCATCTTGCAAAGAGATTATTGTAACGACGCCGCATCCAACAGCTGCGTTTGTAGCAGCGCGTGCTGGAGCGATGGCATTACGCACTGAACATAGTATTCTCGGTGTTGTTGAGAATATGGCATATTTTGAAAGTAAGGTAACTGGTGAGAAAGAATATGTATTTGGAAGAGGCGGGGGAGATAAGTTAGCTGCCGAATTGCAAACGAATGTTCTTGGCCGTATTCCGCTACAACAACCTGATTGGAATAAAGAAGACTTTGCTCCTTCAGTATATGAAGATACACATACAACCGGCATTATTTATAGTAAGATAGCTGAAACAGTAATTGATAAAACAGCTGTTACACAAAAATAAAGTGAAACTTTAATCAGTGGGGTTCATCTGTTGCTAGTACACCTTTCGCTTAACTAGAGGGGCCCATTTTGTCTGTTAATAGCAAGATAAAGTAATAACGAGTGGACAATGTATAAATTGTCCACTCGTTATTATAGTTATTATTTTTACTGTTCTTCCTTCTTCTCGCCTTGAGAACCACCGTCACCGCCTGCTTCTTTCTTATCAGATCCGCCTTTTTCAGCTTTTTGTACACCTTTACTAATGATATCGATCATCTTGGCTTGGAAGAGTGGACTTTCAGCAGTTTCTGTTAGTACTTGTTGTAGATATTGACGGTATTCTTTACTCTTCATTGTTTGTAACATCATTTTTTCTACTTCAGGATTTTTCATAATTTCTATAACGCCTGCTTGGTATTCAGGGTCTTTTAATAAGGTTTTCATTAATTGGGTTTGTTCTTTCCCCATACTTTTAGCAAACTTTGATGAGAACTCAGGGTCTTTAAAGAGCTTTTCCCAGAATTGTTGCCCTTTATCGGATACCATGGCATCTTCAATCGTTTTCTTTACTACTGTTTCATCTAGTATGAGTGCTTGTTTCATTTTTTCATCAGTTAATACATCTTGAATAGCTTTCTTACCTTGATCTGTTTTTAAAATATCAACAATCATCTTCTTTGTTTGATCGTAATCTAGTTCGGATTTCGTTTCTTTTCCTTGTGCGCATGCTACAAGTGCGATAAGTAGAAAA
Organism: Bacillus cereus group sp. BfR-BA-01524; assembly: GCF_022662595.1. Lineage (NCBI taxonomy): Bacteria > Bacillati > Bacillota > Bacilli > Caryophanales > Bacillaceae > Bacillus > Bacillus cereus group sp. BfR-BA-01524. The sequence continues at coordinate 56,224 of NZ_JAKUDW010000033.1, forward strand.
GAAGAAACGAAAATGAATAGCATCCGTTTCATAAGTTGGAACTCCTTTCAGCACAGTTCTCTCTTTTTAATATAAATATCTTTAAGGAATTTATACATGAACATGGCTAGCTTTTTGAAATTGTCATTGATACAATTTAATTAGAAATATAAGGATAATGGGGGATGTGTTGTGAATAGCCGCAAGTGGGTACGACTATTTTTAACGACGTTGTTTCTTGGTGGGATTAGCACAGTTATTATTGGTTTTGTTTTGGAGTGGGACAGGTATAATGAATTTTTTCAAAATTTCGACGGCAAGGAGATTTTAGCGGTATCTTTCTGGCTGATGGGTGTAGGATTTATTTTTAGCGTTATAAGTCAAATGGGCTTCTTTGCGTATTTAACAATCCACCGTTTTGGACTAGGGATGTTTCGCTCATCTTCTTTATGGAATGCAGTCCAGCTCTTCTTTATTGCATTCGTATTATTTGATTTTGTGTATTTAAGGTCTGTACTTATTGCAAATGGGGAAATCTCATTGGGGAATAACATACTTGTTGCTGGAATATTATTTGTGTTTGGAGCAATTGTTGCTTATGTAAAAAGTAAAGAAACAAATAAAAAAGCATTTGTGCCAGCTCTGTTCTTTATGGTTGTTGTAACGATTCTTGAATGGGTACCAGCGCTTCGGATTAATGATACAGATTGGTTATATTTAATGGTTATACCGCTATTGTTATGTAATGCATATCAATTACTTGTATTACATCGTTTAATCGGAAAAACGAGTAAATCTGCTTAATAGAGAGAGGTTTTATACACCAGCAGTTATATTGCTGGGAGTGGTGTGATTAAAAAAGCTCTACCACCTTCTTGAAAGGTAGTAGAGCTTTTTATACGTGAAGAGTAGTAGGGACGAAGTTATTTCACATCTTCACTTTTTGTACTTGTGTTGGAAATAAGTTGTGATACGGGTATTTGCTCATATCCATCACTTTTTAATTTTTGCAGGAGCAGCGGTAAAGCTCTATTTGTTTGAAGGGCAGAATCGGATGCGTGTAATAAGACGATATCTCCACCTTTCAAATTATTAGAGACGGTGGAAACGATGTTATTTACACCTGGGTTTTTCCAATCGTTTGAATTGTTACTCCAATGCACGACGGTGTATCCAAGTGATTCTGCAATTTTAAGGGTTGCCTTGTTGAATTCGCCACTAGGTGGACGTAACAGCTTAACTTGTTTTACACCAAGTTTTGTAAAAACATCTTGTGCTCGTAAAAGGTCTCGTCTTATTTCATTTGTCTCTAGAGAAGTATAGGATGTGTAATTGTAACCCATACTACCGATTTCGTGTCCATCTTTCATGATGCGCTCTACAATATCGGGGTGTCTTTCGGCCCATGCAGCAGAAAGGAAGAAGGTTGCATTCTTAATTTCTCTTTCTTTAAGGGTATCAAGGATTGGAATTGCTTTTTTGTCTCCCCAACTAATATCGAATGTAAATGCAACTTGCTTTTTAGCGGTATCTCCTTTGTAAATTACTTTAGGACCTGTAGCAGTTGAAAAAGCAGATTCATGTGAATATGTTTTTAAAAAGAGTAGCCATGCTGTAAATAAGGAAAGTATCACTATTAAGCTAATGTGTTTAAAAGTTCTCTTACTCGTAATAAAAAAGAAAAACATAATATTACGCCCCTTTGTCCAATCCTTTTCAGTTACATATATGCTGTAAATATAAAAAAGAGAACAAAGGATTAATATCGTAAGTAGTGGATATAATGAATGATAGGATTGTGATAAGTGAAAATGAGCGGAACGTTTATTGTTACGTAAGGAATTATTGAGGTGATCATTTGCTTGGGCTGATGTTGACAAAAGAAGAGAGAAAAGAGATGGAATACATATTAAAGAGAGAGTTAGAGGAACTTTTATTTGATTTTGAAGATGAGCGTATTCATGAAGTTGTAAAAAAAGCGATGGAAGAAAGATATAAAATCATTTTTTGTTTATTTCGGAGAGTTGCTAACGCAGAGGAATGTATTCGTTATGTAAGAAGAAGAACTTTTTATTAAAAAGTGTTGACGTTAATAGTTTGTATATGGTAAATTAATAAACGTCGCTGATGCAGAAACGCAGAAAACGACAAAAAAGAAATTAAAAAACTTGGTTGACATCGAAAAACGAAAATGTTAACATAAGGAAGTCGCAAATGAGCGACTAAGTAGTTCTTTGAAAACTGAACGAAACAAACAACGTGAAACGTCAATTTTTATTTTTAGATGCTAGACAAACTAACTTTATTGGAGAGTTTGATCCTGGCTCAGGATGAACGCT